>JBIOVW010000772.1:0-9331 GCA_044867945.1 Nakamurella sp.
CGATCACCGCGCGGCCGTCCCGGGCCGCCCGGCCGTCGGCGATCATCTGCGGGACGTCGACGCCGACATATGGCCCCAGGTCGGTCTTGTTGATCACCAGCAGGTCGGCGCGACCGATGCCCGGGCCGCCCTTGCGGGCGACGTCCCCGCCACCGGCCACGTCGAGCACGAACAGCTGCGCGTCGACCAGCGCGGGCGAGAAGGTCGCGGTCAGGTTGTCGCCGCCGGATTCGACCAGCACCACGTCGAGCGGCGCGAAGTCGGCCTCCAGGTCCTCCACGGCCAGCAGGTTCGCGGTGACGTCGTCGCGAATGGCGGTGTGTGGGCAGGCGCCGGTCTCCACGGCCCGGATGCGCTCAGGGTCGAGCACGCCGGCCGAGCGCAGGAAACGGGCGTCCTCGTCGGTGTAGATGTCGTTGGTGATGACGCCCAGGCGCAGCTCGTCGGCCAGCCCCCGGCAGATCAGGGCGATGATCGACGACTTACCGGTGCCTACCGGCCCGGCGACGCCCAGTCGCAGGGTCGTCCGCTTCGTCGGGGTGGGTTCAGGCACGGAACAACCTCTGGCTCGTGGCGGCATGGACCTGGGCCCACTGCTCGATCAGCGGCGCGGCCACGGCCGGGATCGCACTGATCGTGGTCAGCGGCGACACCGCCGTCACCATACGCTCGATGTCGTCCGCGGCCCGGGCCACCCAACCTGTCGCCACCAGCGGGTCAAGTGGTTCCAGCTTCAGCACGGACGCGGCCACGGTCTGCGCGTCGTCGTAGCCGATCAGCCGGGCGACCTGCGCCGCTGAGAGTTCGGCCAGCGCCCCGGCGACGCCGACGGCGACGGACCGGATGGGTTTGCGGACGCCCAGCAGCGCTTTGGTGGCGGCCGCGTCCGGCCACAGGCCGCTGACCAGTCTGGCGTAGCCCCGGCCGAGGACCTCGGCGTTCTCCCGCAGGGCCGGGCTGATCGTCCGGGCCCGCCACGCCGCATCGACCTGCCCGAGCCGCTGGGTCAGCTCCCGGTCGGACGTGTGATGCACGAGATGACGCGCGACCACCGCCGCACCGGCCTCCACTGCGACCACCGTGCGCAGCCGCGCCCGGATATACCCGGGCACGTCGGCAAGCGAAACTCCCTGTCGCAGAGCCTGCTCCAGACCGGCGGACTGGGTGTGTGCGCCGGTGGGCAGCCGCGCGTCGGCCAGCAGCATCAGCAGCACTTCGGACACCCGGTGAGCCTATGCAGTGCCGTGCCGTTCCTGACCCGGAGATGCACGGGGTGCCGATCCGTCCCCGTTCCAGCGAGTCGCGGGGTTGGCCGGCAGCACGCGCTTCGCGCCACGAACCTGCAGGTCGCGCCACCAATTGCTGGCGCGACCTGCGCAAACCTGTCGCGAAGCCGGCGACAGAGCAGGCAAAAGCGCCCTGGGGCCGCAAGTGGCGCCTCGACCGGCTCAGAACGCAGTCACGACGAGAGCGCGTCCGCCTTCGCCTCGACCCACACCGCCCGCGCGGACGCGACCACCTCGTCGCCGGCCAGCAGCGCGCTGGCGGTCCGCATGGAGCGGTTGCCGATGGACTCGGTCCATCCGACCGCGATCAATCGCTCCCCCACCCGCACCGGCCGCAGCGGGTGCGCGGTGAGCCGGCCGAGCAGGGCGAAGCGTCCCCGGCGAACGGCCTCGGCCGGATAGCTGGGACAGTCCAGGGCGCCCCACACCAGGGGCTCCCGCAACGCCCCATCCGAACAGAACGACTCCCGCACGAGGAACGGGCTGGCCATCAGATCCGGATGTCCGGGCACCGGACCGAAGCAGATCCGCAGCCCGTCCAGCCGCTCGGCACCGCACACGAAGCAGTCGGACAGCGGGAGGTCCATCCCCCGGAACGGGTGCGCCGCCCACCCCGCCTGCGCCTCCTCCCACGTGGGCCGGTAGGGCGGTTCGGCGACGAACGGATCCGCGGGCATTGCGTCGGCCATCACCTGCTCGCCCCGCAGCAGTTCCACTCCGCCCGCGACCGACCGGGTCCGGAGCGGCATGCCCACCGGCAGCGGCGCGCGCAGGGTGACGATGGCGGTGCCGCCGACGAATCCGGCGAGGGTGCCGCAGCCGATCCCGCCGTTGACGAAGCCGCGTGGCCCGATCTCCATCGGATCGAACACAATCGTCATTCCCCAAGCACCACGATCCCGTCGTCGTCGCACCAGACATGGTCACCGGGACGGAACAGTGCCCCGCCGAACTCGAGGTCGACATCTCGTTGCCCCGCTCCGGACTTCCCGCTCTTGCGCGGGTTCGTGCCCAGCGCCTTGATGCCCAGCGGCATGGTGCGCAGCGCGACGCTGTCCCGCACGGCACCATTGATCACCAGGCCGGCCCACCCGTTGTCGACGGCCAACTGCGCGATCAGGTCGCCGGTGAGGGCGGTGCGCACCGAGCCCTCGCCGTCCACCACCAGCACCCGGCCCTCGCCGGGCGTGGCAAGCACCGACTTCAGCAGCGCGTTGTCCTGGAAACACCGTACGGTGGCAACGATCCCGTCGAAGTCGGACCGCCCGCCGAACTGTCGGAGCTGGGTGTCGCAGGACTGGAGGCGGTCGCCGTACTCGTCGTAGAGATCTGCAGTGCTCATGCCGCCGATCCTCGCACGCGACCGGGGCTTGGCCGTCAGAACAGCGAGTACAGCTGCGCCAACGGCAACCGCTGCGCCGGGGCCGGCACGACCACCTCGCCGTCGATGGAGATCTGGAACGTGTCCGGCTTGACCACGATGTCCGGCAGGGTGTCGTTGTTGATCATCTGCGCCTTCCCGACGTCGCGGGTCGGCCGCACCGCGGACAGCTTGCGCCGCAGGCCCAACCGAGAAGCCAGCCCGTCCTCGATCGCGTACGGCGACACGAAGGACAGCGACAGCTGCGCCCCGATCGCGTCGGTCAGCGCCGGCCGCATGATGACCGGCTGCGGGGTCGGGATGGATGCGTTCGGGTCGCCGAGCGCGCCCCACACCAGGCCGCCGCCCTTGAGCACCACGGACGGCCGGATGCCGAAGAACTTCGGCTCCCACAGCACCACGTCGGCCAGCTTTCCCGGCTCGACCGACCCGACCTCGTGATCGATGCCGTGCGTGATGGCCGGGTTGATCGTGTACTTCGCGATGTACCGGCGGGCCCGGAAGTTGTCCGCCGGCAGGGAGCCGCCGATATCCCCGCGACGGGCCTTCATGACGTGCGCGACCTGCCAGGTGCGGCACACCACCTCGCCGATCCGGCCCATCGCCTGCGCATCCGACGAGGTCAACGAGACCGCGCCCATGTCGTGCAGGATGTCCTCGGCCGCGATGGTGGTGGCCCTGATCCTGGACTCGGCGAACGCCAGGTCCTCCGGCACGGCCGAATTCAGATGGTGGCACACCATCAGCATGTCCAGGTGCTCGGCGACGGTGTTCACCGTGTGCGGCAGCGTCGGGTTGGTGGACCCGGGGAGCACGTTCGGCAGCCCGGCCAGCGTGAGGATGTCGGGGGCGTGCCCGCCGCCGGCGCCCTCGACGTGGAACGCGCTGATCGACCGGCCGCCGATCGCGGCGATGGTGGACGCCACATACCCGGCCTCGTTCAGCGAGTCGGAGTGCAGCGCGACCTGCAGTCCCCACTCATCGGCGGCCCGCAGCGAGGCGTCGATCGCTGCAGGGGTGGAGCCCCAGTCCTCGTGCAGCTTGTAGCCGCCGGCGCCGGCCAGGGCCTGCTCACGCAGGCCCGCCATGGACACCGTGTTGCCCTTGCCGAGCAGCAGCAGGTTGACCGGATACGGATCGATGGACCGGTGGATCGTCTCCAGGTGCCATGCACCGGGCGTCACCGTCGTCGCCTTCGTGCCCTCCGACGGCCCGGTGCCGCCGCCCCCCAGGGTCGTCAGGCCGGTCGCCAACGCCTCCACGATCTGCGACGGGGAGATCAGGTGCACGTGGGTGTCGATCCCGCCGGCGGTGAGGATCTTGCCCTCGCCGGAGATGACGTCGGTGGACGGCCCGATCCGCAGATCCGGATGCACCCCGTCGGCGATGTCCGGGTTGCCGGCCCGGCCCAGGGCGACGATCCGGCCGTCCCGGATGCCGACGTCGGCCCGCACGATGCCCCAGTGGTCGAGCACGATCGCATTGGTGATGACGGTGTCCGGGGCGCCCTGAGCCCGGGTGGTGCTGCCCTGTGCCATCGACTCGCGGATTGACTTGCCGCCGCCGAAGACCGCCTCCTCGCCCCCGGCGGTGTGGTCCTGCTCGATCTCGATCCACAGATCGGTGTCGCCGAGGCGCACCTGGTCGCCGACGGTCGGGCCGTACAGTGCCGCGTAGTCCGCCCGGGGAATCTGCACCATCTACAGCTCCTGTTCGGACTCGGGCTTGATCGAAATCCCCGGCACCCGCCGGTTTCCGCGCAACGCCACTGCCCAGACCGATCGCGACGCACCTGGTTCGAACCGTCGCGAGGTGCCGGACGGGATGTCCAGCCGGAAGCCGTGCGCGGCGACCCGGTCGAAATCCAGCGCGGTGTTCACCTCGGGCAGGTGCACGTGCGAGCCGATCTGCACCGGCCGGTCCCCGGTGTTCACGATCACCAGCTGGATCCGCTCGGCATCCGTCCGGTCCGCGTTCAGCTCGATGAAACCGTCGACGGTCCTGATCGCCCCGGGTCCGCTCGTCGAGCCTGCTGCCATTTCACCAGCTCCTTCAGTGTTGATGATTCGCTCGCCAGTTCTTAAAGCCCGCCCGCCCACCCTGCTCAGGCGATCGGTTGGTGGATGGTGACGAGCTTGCGGCCGTCCGGAAAGGTGGCCTCGACCTGCACGTCCGGCAGCATCTCGGCGACGCCCTCCATCACCTGGTCCCGACCCAGCACCTCCCTGCCCCGCACCATCAGCTCCTCGACGGATCGGCCGTCCCGGGCCCGTTCGATGACCCAGGTGGTCAGCAGCGCAACCGTTTCCGGGTAGTTCAGCTTGACGCCACGGGCAAGCCGGTCCCGAGCGACCATGCCGGCCACGGCCAGCAGCAGCTTCTCGGTGTCGGCGGGGGTCAGGTGCACCGATGCCTCCCGTGGGCGTCGATCAGAGCGGGGCGGATCATGTCACGGCATCAATTCGTAGGCGGGGACGGTGATGAAATCGGTGAACCGCAGCGCGGTCGTCGCGTCGTACAGCAGGTTTCGGGCACCGGCCAACAGCTCCCGCCCACCCGGACGCTCGGCCCAGGCGTCGGCCAGCCGTTCGGTCGCCTCGTCCAACTCGCTGACGACGAGATAGCCGGTGATCCGGCGGCCACCGTCGAGCGACACCCGGTTGCGCCGCCACTGCCACAACTGGCCGCGGCACAGCTCCGCGGTCGCCGCGTCCACGATCGCGTCGCCGACGGTCACCGTTCCGGTCCCGGCGAGCCAGTTCACCAGGTACCCCAGAGCGACCTCGATGTTCGTCCGCAACCCGGCGCCGGTCACCTCCAGCGGGATCGAGCGGATGTCAAGAAGGTCCTTGGCGGAGACCAGAACGTCGCCGACCGGCGGAGCCGGCCCGTCGGCCGCAATCCCCCGCGCTTCGTCGAACACCCTTCGGCAGACCGGAACCAGCTCGGGTTGCGTGACCCACGATCCGTCGTACCCCGCGTCCGCCTCCCGTTGCTTGTCCGCGCGGACCCGTTCGAGCCCCTTTGCGTCGCCGGGCGGAACGGTGCCCGACATCCCGCCGATGGCAACGACGCCGCGCCGGTGGGCGGTGGCCACGAGCAGATTCGAATAGTCCGCGAGGAACGGTGCGGTCATCTGCATCCGGTCCCGGTCGGGCAGCACGTATTCGTCACCGGCCCCGCGGAACGTCTTGACCAGTGAGAAGAGGTAGTCCCACCGGCCGGCGCCGAGGCCAACGACGTGATCGCGCAACTCGTAGAGGATCTCGTCCATCTCGAACGCCGCCCAGATCGTCTCGATCTCCACGGTCGCCTTGATGCTGCCGGCCGGCAGGTCCAGCGCACCCTCGCAGAACCCGAAGATGTCGGCCCAGAGCCGGGCCTCGAGATGGGATTCCAGCTTCGGCAGGTACAGCGCCGGTCCGCGGTCCCGATCGAGCAGGTCGCGCGCGTTGTGGAACAGGAACAGACCGGCGTCGACAAGCGCGGCGACGCCGGGGTTCCCGTCGATCGTCAGGTGCTTCTCGGGCAGGTGCCAGCCCCGTGGCCGCGGGATCACCACCGGCTGGTCGCCGATCGTCCCGGCGGCCGCCCTGTCGCGGATCACGTCGTACAGCGCCCGCTGCCCGTTCATCAGGTTCGGCCACGTCGGCGACAGGCCGTCCTCCAGGTCGGCGAGCCACACCGGGGCACCGGAGCGCAGCGCCTCGGCGGCGGTGTCGGGCGGTCCGACGAACTCGACCCGGCGGTCCGCCAGGTACCCGGGGATCGTCGCCACCCGCCACGGGCTGCTGCGCACGTCGGCCGTCTCGCTCAGAAAGTCCATCGGCTCACCGACCAACACCAGGTCCTGCCGACGCTGCCGTTCCGACAGCAGGTGTTCCCGGCGAATCGCGAAGCGGTCGTGCAGCAGGACCAGGAAGTCCAGGCCGGCGGGGGTCAGCAGGTGCTCGGCCCCGTCGACCGGTGGTCCGGTCAGCTTCGCCCTGCCACTCACCCGAATGCTCCCCTCGCCCGCCGGCCCGCGACGATGCGGGGCGGCCACCCGTGCCCGGTCGCTCTATTGTTTCGCCTTCGGCGTCACCGATTCGACCGGCGTGCCGTCGCCGCCAACCTTGGTCCGGAATCCCATGAGTCCTCCCGTGTCGAGCGCGCCCGACGGCGGTCGGTGCGAACCTGATCGTGGGCGACGATGCAGCCGCGACGTTTCCGGCGCGAGTGGCCGCGGTAAACGGTCGGTTAACCGTGCAGGCTCGTCAGGCCGGTCAGCTCAATTCGGCGGCGAGCGCCTCGCCGGCGGCGGTGAGCAGCGGCACGGCGCGCTGCACCGTCTCCGGGGTCATCCGGCCGGCCGGGCCGGACACCGACACGGCGAGGTGGGAGCGTACGCCGGGCACGGCCACCGCGACGCACCGTACGCCCAGCTCCTGCTCGCCGTCGTCCATTGCGTACCCGTGCTCCGCCGACCATCGCAACTGCTCGGCGAAGGCCTCCGGCTCGGTGATGGTGTGCTCGGTGTGCCTGGGCATCCCGGTGCGCCGCAACAGTTCCCGCACGTCACCCGGTGACATGTGGGACATGATCGCCTTGCCGACGGCGGTGCAGTGCGGCAGCACGTGCCGACCCACCTCGGTGAACATGCGCATGCTGTGCCGGCTGGGCACCTGGGCGATATAGACGATCTCGTCCCCGTCCAGCGAAGCCAGGTTCGCGGTCTCACCGAGCTCGTCGACGAGCCGCGTCAGGTGCGGCCGGGCGACGCTGGACAGCATGTTCGACGCGCTCTCGGCCAGCAGCAGGATGCGGGGGCCGAGGGCGTACTGCCGGGACGGCTCCTGGCGCACGTAGCCGAGATCGACCAGCGTGCGGACCAGCCGGTGGATGGTCGGCAGCGGCAGGCCGGATTCGGCGGCCAGCGCGGACAGGCCCATCACCCCGCCGCCCTGCGCGAGGGTCTCCAGGATGGTGAACGCCCGCTCGATCGACTGCACTCCGCCGGCGCCGCGCTGCTTGCCGCCCTTCACCCCGCTCGCCGGGGCGTCGTCGTTCGCCAGGGCCGTCATGGCCTCGTGCCTCCATCGCCAATGCGCTCGTCCACCGCGTATCTTTCGCAATCCGGAATTCTACGGTCACCATGCGGGCAAACGTGACCGGGCCTACGTTGACTTGGGCAGATCTCCCGCTAATATCCACTATACAGAAAGTCGCTTCCGCAAGACAGAAGATGGAGGCCAACGATGGCCAGCGTCAGTCCGGGCTACTCGATCACCGTGCGCGTGCAGGCACCCCCCACCGTGGGTGCCACCGCCGATCTCGCGGGGGCGGTGCTGCAGGCGGGTGGTGCGTTGACGGCGTTGGACGTCGTGGAGTCCAAGCCGGACGGGATCGTCGTCGACGTCACCTGCAACGCCTCCGACGCCGACCATGCCGACCAGATCAGCGAGGGCATCGCGGGCCTGCCCGGGGTGACCGTTCGCAAGGTCAGCGACCGCACCTTCCTGCTGCACCTCGGCGGGAAGATCGAGATCCAGTCGAAGGTGCCGCTCAAGCACCGCGACGACCTGTCCCGCGCCTACACCCCCGGGGTCGCCCGGGTCTGCCTGGCCATTGCCAAGAACCCCGCCGACGCCCGCCGGCTGACCATCAAGCGCAACACCGTCGCGGTGGTCACCGACGGCACCGCGGTGCTCGGTCTCGGTGACATCGGCCCGGCCGCCGCGATGCCGGTGATGGAGGGCAAGGCCGCGCTGTTCAAGCACTTCGGCGGGGTGGACGCCTGGCCGGTGGTGCTGGACACCAAGGACGTGGACCAGATCGTGGAGATCGTCCGCTGCATCGCACCGGGCTACGGCGGCATCAACCTCGAGGACATCTCGGCCCCACGGTGCTTCGAGATCGAGCGGCGGCTCAAGGAACTGCTGGACATCCCGGTGTTCCATGACGACCAGCACGGCACCGCGATCGTGGTGCTGGCCGCGCTGACCAACGCGCTGCGGGTGGTGGGCCGCAAGCCGGAGGACGTCAAGGTGGTGGTCAGCGGGGTCGGCGCGGCCGGGCACGCGATCATCCGACTGCTCGCCGCGCAGGGTTACGGCGACATCATCGGGTGCGACCGGCACGGCGCGGTCGACCCCGCCAAGGAGGGCATGGACGAGTTCCGGCGGTGGATCGCCGACCACACCAACCCGCGGGGGCTGCGGGGCTCGCTCGCCGAGATGATCGCCGGTGCCGACGTCTTCATCGGTGTGTCCGCACCCAACCTGCTGACCGGCGAGGACATCGCCCGCATGAACCCCGGGGCGATCGTGTTCGCGCTGGCCAACCCCGATCCCGAGGTGGACCCCTTCGCGGCGGCCCAGCACGCCACCATCGTGGCCACGGGGCGCTCCGACTACCCGAACCAGATCAACAACGTGCTCGCGTTCCCCGGGTTCTTCCGGGGGATGCTCGACGCGGGTACCCACGAGATCACCGAGCAGACGATGATCGCCGCGGCCACCGCCATCGCCGACTGCGTGTCGCAGCAGGAACTCAACGCGAACTACATCGTGCCGTCGGTGTTCGACGCCCACGTCGCCCCGGCCGTTGCCGAGGCGGTGCGCAACGCGGCCTCGGGCGGGTGAGACGAATGCGGCCGACCCGCAGATTAGGCTCTTGCTGTGCG
>JBIOVW010000773.1:0-2043 GCA_044867945.1 Nakamurella sp.
GATTATGCCGAGGTGTTCGTTAGGGTGCGGCTCCTGTGGAGGGACGTCAGGTCAGGCAGCCCTTGGGATTGCCGCGTTGGCATAGGCCCCTGCCAGGCCCCATCGGGGGCCCGGTGAGATCGAGCCGGTCCTTGACCAGGTGGCGGCATGCGCCTTCGATGACGCCGGTGGCGATCGGCCATCCCTGTCGCAGCGCGCGGGAGTAGTCGAGGTAGTCGCGTTTGGCCAGCAGGTAGCCTGCGCTCTTGTCGGCGTTCTTGCGGGCGCGCGCATCCAGGCCCAGGCGGGTGGCTTTGCGTCGGATCGCGGCGGCGACCGTGGATGACTGCCCGCGCAGCACGGCGAGCGCCTTGTCGGCGACCCACGCCTCAGCGGCGGGGTCGCCTTCGGCGAAGAAGGACCAGGCGGCGGACCAGAGGTATTCGAGAACGTGCACGAAATCGCAGACGATGTGCACCTTCACGTGTCGGGCTTTGGCCTCGGTTTGGATGCGCTCGATCTGGTGGTTGGCACCGTCGACCAGGGCGATCCAGGTGCGCTGGTGGTCGGGGTCTCGGCGCGTCGCCTCGGCGAAGACGTGGGAGATGACCGTTGCGGCGTCCTGCACGACACTGGCGGTGAGCCACTTGTTCTTCGCGGTAGGCGCCTGCGGCGGGCCCGCGGAAGGGTCGCGCCCGATGATGTCGGTTGGGGTGCGCACCACCGGCGTCGCGTCGTAGACGGCCCCCACTACCGCCACCCGTTTGCGGTTGGGTTTCTCGCCCTTGGACAGGCGGGTGGTCAGTCTGGCGGTGGCTGCTGCCGCCGCCTTCGCGGTGGCCGGGCGCAGCGCTTCGGCGCGCATCACGATCCCCTTGCCGTCCGCGGACAGCACCAGGACATCACCGTCATCGGCCGGGGTGCGCCTCGGCTGCTGGTAGTAGGCCTGGAAATCCACCGCAGCCCGGCCCGCCAGCGCCTCGACCTGGCGTTTGCCGATCTTGACCCCGGTGGCTCGCCGCAGCGCCAACCTCGCCTCCTCGAAACTGCCCCGTGCCGATTCGACGGCGGCCAGCTGGCGCAGCCCGTGGGAGTGCCGTTCGCTCGGCAGATTCAACGCAGCATCGGCGGGATACAGGTTGGTTTGGCCGCGGTGCCGGTAGGCAAGCCGATCAACGCTCACCGTCCCGAACACCGTCTGCAGCGCCCGGCGATGCCCACCCTCGATGGCACCCCTGCGGATACCCGCCGCATCAGTCAGCGCCGGCAACCGCACCTCCCGAGCAGTGCAGATCCAGATGATCCTGGTAGAGCACCCGGATCAGCTCCCGCGCATCGACACCCAGACGCGTCTCCAGCTCGCTGTGGGTCAGGGCGGCGGCCTGCGAGCCGTGCAGGAAATCCACCACCGACTCGAACCGTTCCCGGGACCGCTCGAACGCGGCCTCGACACCGCCGGACTGGCTCATCCCCGCCCGCCGCCCCGCCGAGCCGCCACCGCGTCCAGCAGCGCGGCCAGCTCAGCCCGAGCCTCCGCCTCCAGCGACCTCACCGCGGTGCGGTACCGGGCCACCGCGGCGGCGACCGCAGGCAGCTCCTCGGCACGCAGCGTGAGCATCTTGGTGCGCCCCCCGACGCTGTAGGACAACGCCGGGGTCTCATGCGGCGCGCCGGTAGCGCAACGGCAGCCGGCGTTGCCGCACTTACGCCGCAACGTGATCAGCGACCCCGGCAGCACCCGGGGCTCTTTCCATCGCTCTTTGACCCGGACCATCCTGCCATCTCCTGGCTGTTAGGGGACCACTAACAGACAGCAGAACACACGGACAGCCCGACGCGGCGGACCGCAACACAGCTGGCGTGTCGACAAACACAGACCGCGGACAGCGGGATTCGGCACCTCAGTCGGCGAACCCCAGCTCAGCCCCAGGGCAAACCCGCCACAACCGCTGCGTAGACCCCAGGAACTAGCCGGTCAGAGCCCTACACGACACCCCGAGAACGTCCCTCCACAGGAGCCGCACCCAAACCAATACATGCCGCAATGAAGCCCCGTCGGGATGA
>JBIOVW010000774.1:0-3697 GCA_044867945.1 Nakamurella sp.
GGCAGACTGCCATGGAACGAATGGCTGCCCACGCGCAGCAACTCGGCGGCAACGCCGTGCTCGGCGTGCGGTTCGACTCGTCCGACGTCGCGGAGAACCTGGCCGAGGTGATCGCGTACGGGACCGCGGCCGTGGTGCGTCCGGCCTGAGGGGCTGGTCGAGGCCAGCTGAGACGATGGCTTCGAAGGCACCGCTGCCAGGCAGAACTCTTCCCACACACCCGGTTTCGCAAGGCGACGGTGCATCGGACGCCCCGTCAGGCGCGGCCATCGGCCCGAGTGCACCGCAGCCTCTCACCCGCCCCGTCCTGCTGAGGCGTGCGGTCGCGGTGCGCATTCCGGAGGCTAGGGTTCCCGAGTGTCCCCTGTCGAGATCGTCGCCATCTTCCTGGCCGGCGTCGGCGCGGGCACCATCAACGCCGTCGTCGGTTCCGGCACCCTGATCACCTTCCCGACCCTGGTCGCCTTCGGCTACCCGCCGGTCGTCGCCACCATGTCCAACGCGATCGGCCTGGTGCCCGGAAGCGCCTCGGGCACCTTCGGCTACCGGCGGGAACTGGAGGGACAGGGCCCGCGGCTGCGCTGGCAGATCCCGGCTTCGTTCCTGGGTGCACTGGTCGGCGCCTGGCTGCTGCTGCACCTGCCCGAGTCCACCTTCAAGAAGGTCGTGCCGGTCCTACTGGTGATCGCGCTGGTCCTGGTGGTCGTCCAGCCGCGGTTGCAGGTGAGCATCCGTCGCCGCGCGGAGGCCGCCGGCCGGGACCACGACACGGTGACCCGGGGCCGGTTCGTCGTGCTGATCGTCGCGACGTTCCTGGTCGGCATCTACGGTGGCTACTTCGCCGCCGCGCAGGGGATTCTGCTCGTCGGCGTCATGGGTGTGCTGCTGCCCGAGACCATGCAGCGGATGAACGCGGCCAAGAACCTGCTCACCCTGGTGGTGAACACCGTGGCCGCCACGACCTACGTCATCGTCGGGTTCGACCGGATCGCCTGGGGTGCCGTCGTGCTGATCGCCGTCGGCTCGCTGATCGGTGGATTCGTCGGCGCCCACTACGGGCGTCGGCTGTCGCCGGTCGCGCTGCGCGCCTGCATCCTGGTGTTCGGGGGGATCGCGCTCTGGCGGCTCCTGGTGGCCTGACGGCCTGCCGCCCCGTGCCGGCTTCGCGACAGGTTTGCGCAGGTCGCGCCCGCAATTGGTGGCGCGACCTGCAGGTTGTTGGCGCGAAGCGCTTGCCGGCGCCCACAATTGGTGGCGCGAAGCGCGCGCTGCCGGCGACCCCGCGACTCGCTCGACCGACCGTGCGGCGTCAGCCGACATCAGGGCAGGCGCAGCGCCCTGCGGATCCGCTCCGTGGCGGTGCCGGCCGCATCGAGTTCGCCCCAGGTCCACCGGACGACCCGCCACCCCTCATCACGAATGCGGTCCTCGCGACACTTCTCTTCGAAGGCCACGTCCCCGGCACTTTGGCCCGGCCGGGCCAGCCTGCCGTACTTGATCCGGCCGTCGAACTCACCGAGTGTGCGCCGGTCCTCCCAGCCGAAGTCCGTGCGGCCGACCAACGTTCCGGTTGCCGAAAAGATCTTGACCTGCAGATCCGGAGGTGGGAGTCCGGCGCGGTGAATAGCGACGCGGCTCCTGGATTCACCCACGCTCTCGGAGCGGCCATCGGCGAATGCGATCACCTGTCGCGCTCGGCCGGCGCCTGGAGTGCCCGCGGCGCGGCTGCACGCCTGGGTCAATTGCTCGGCGGTCACCAGGCCGAGCCGAAGCGCTGCGTCCGCGTTCACCACCGCCGACTCGAAGGCAGCGCTTCGGCCGAGATCGACGAGGGTGCGGGCGGCACTGGTCACCCGGAATCCGCCGACTTCAACGATCTGGTCGTCGGCGAGCCTTGCGTATCGGGTGTGCAGCGACCTTCGCCGATGGCCTCCGCCGCTTCCGGGGCGGGTGATCTGGACGGTTCGCAGATCCAACCCCCACAGCGGGAGGCCGAGCAGGCAGGCGGCCGACACGTGGCTCAGCACGGCGTCGTCGGACAGGTCCGCGGCCGCGGTGACCGCGAGCAGCCGATGCCTGCTGAAAGGAGTCAGCGTGGCCAGTGTCGAGCGTTCCACATACCGCCCGGCGCGGATCGACACCAGCTCCTTCCGGCGACGACGCTGGATGTCGTCGTCGGTGAGCCCGGCGGCCAGGAGGTCCGAGCGTCGGTCGACGTGAGCCACCGGCCCAGCGTGGATGCATGCACGCCCGTCGAGCGAGCGCCGATGTCCGGATGTGGATGAATTTCGGACATGGGGATACCCCCGGGATACCCCCGCCCATAGCTGCTTCGCGCCAGGTTTGCGCGGCTCGCGCCGACAATTGGGGGCGCGACCTGCGCAAGTCCGGCGCGAACACGGCGCCGAATCGGCACGGCGCCGAATCGGCACGGCGCCGAATCGACACGGCGCGCTGCCGGGCGGCCCGGGCCGGTCAGCCGGCGAACGACTGCGCCGCGGCCAGGAAGGCGTCGTTCTCGTGCGGAGCGCCGATCGTCACCCGGACCCCGCCGGAGGCGTCCGGGAACGCCCGCACGATCACCTTGTGCGCCTCGGCGTGCGCGGCGAATTCGCCGGCCCGCTCACGCAGCGGCAGCCAGACGAAGTTCGCCCGCGACGTCGGCACCTGGTAACCCATGCCCAGCAGCGCGGTGTGCACCCTGGAACGTTCCGCGACCACCTGCTGCCAGCGCGGCGCCAGCTCGTCCCGGGCGGCCAACGCGGCCAGCGCGGCGGCCTGGGCCACCGAGTTCAGCGCGAACGGGATCGCCACCTTGCGCATGGCGGTGATCACCGCGGGGTCGGCCACCGCGTAACCGACCCGCAGCCCGGCCAGCCCGTACGCCTTCGACAAGGTGCGCAGGGTCACCACGTTGGGTCGCCCTGTCGCGTACCGAAGGCCGTCGGGGGAGTCGGGCGCGTCGTCGAACTCGGTGTACGCCTCGTCGATCGTCACCAGCACGTCTTCGGGAACCCGATCCAGAAAGTCCGCCAGCTCGGCACGACGAACGGTGGTGCCGGTCGGATTGTTCGGGGTGCAGATGAAGATCAGCCGGGTGGCCGGGGTGATGGCGGCGGCGATCGCCGCCAGGTCCAGTTCGTGTCCGTCTGTGACGGGCACCCGGACCGCGGTGGCGCCGGTGATCTGCGTGACGATCGGGTACGCCTCGAATGAGCGCCAGCCGAAGAGGACCTCGTCGCCGGCCTCGGCCGTGGCCTGCACCAGTTGCTGGCACAGCGCGACCGACCCGCAGCCGGCGATGATGTGCGACTCGGGAGCCCCGGTGTGCCGGGCGAGGGCGGCGACCAGCGCGACCGCGCCGTTGTCCGGGTACCGGTTGATGCCGGCCGACTCGTGCACGACGGCATCGGCGATCGCCTTCGCGACGGCGGGCAGTGTCGGGAAGGACAGCTCGTTGGACGCGAGCTTGATCGCCCCGGTACCGACCGACCGGGGGCATAGGCGGGCAGGGTGTCCAATGCCGACCGGATCCGCACCGCCATGTCCGACCTCCCACTCTGCCGAATCCGGCCCCGGCGCCGAAGGATTGGCGCCCACGACCATAGCCGCCCCGCCGATCCCGGTTGGACGGAACACGGGCCGACCCGGCCCGGCGGGGAATGTCCACACCAACGCGCTGGAGGCGTGTGTCATC
>JBIOVW010000775.1:0-5464 GCA_044867945.1 Nakamurella sp.
CCAGGGCGGCCACTCGATCCCTGGCGTGCTGCCACGCGGTGAGCTCGGTCGCCCCCTCGGCCGCGCCGAGGTTGTTCGCCCCGGCGATGTCACCGATGACGGCCACGACCAGTTGGTCGTCGACCCGCAGCGTGATCACCGAACGCCGGTCCTTCGGAGCAACCTCGACACAGAACAGGTAGGCGGCGGCCTCGACCGCCCGGTCGAGCCGCCGATCGGCAGCGTCGTCGACCTCCAGCAGGGTGTGCGGATGGGTACGGGCCAACTGGCCGGACAGGGCCGGGACCAGACCGCGCCGGTCCAGCAGCGCGGGGAAGACCCCACGGCATACGGTTCGCAGTTCCTCGAGCGCGGCCTCGATGGCGCCGATGAGTGGTTCCAGCTCCCGGGGTGGCCGTCCATGATCGCCCGCCGGGCCGGTCGTCAATTCGGTGTCGACCTCATGCAGGTGCGGGACGACGCGGCGCTGGATCGCGTCCGCGAGCCGCTCCCGAGCCTCGTCCTCGACACCGATCAGCCGACGTCGGGACGCCTCGAGCTGCGCCGACTGGGCCTTGCCCTGCTCGACGCGCGCGGCCAGTTCCGACTCCAACAAGGCGTTGCGGAACGCGACTCCGGTCTGGGCGGCCACGTCCTCCAACAGGTTTCGCTCGAAGGTTCGCAACGCCCGGCCGGGTGGCATGGTGACCTCGATGCTGCCGACCTGCTCGCGGGTGTCCAGCACCGGAAGCACCAGCGATGGTGCCCCGACCGGCACGGACCCGGGCGAGCCGGCGGCGGACCAGACGGCGCTGCGCAACTGTGTCGCATCCCCCGGCCTGCCGAGCCCGACCAGGACGCCGGCCGCGCCGACCGCACGTCCGGTGGCCTCCGCGACCCTGGCCGGCAGCGCGTCGGGGGATGGACTGTCCGCCAGCCGCCGGCTCAGGGTGGTCAGGGCCTCGTACGGCGCCGCCCGTTCTCCGTAGACCAGCCGATCCGCCAGCCGCAGGACGTGGTTGCGGATGGGCTGGAACGCGACCGCGACCAGCGCCGTCGCCACCAACGATGGCCAGTACAGGTTCGATCCGGGGGCACCGAACGCCATCAGAAGAGCGCCGATGGCCACCACCACCACGATGTATCCGACGGTGACGAATGCCGCCAGAACACCCAGCACGATCGCCCGGCTGAGGATGACATCGATGTCGTAAAGGCGGTAGCGGAAAATGGCGACGCCGACGCTCACCGATAAGAAGATGTAGGCCAGGCATGTCGCGACCGGCAGGATCCACGGCGTCTGCCCGCTGAGCAGGTCGCTCAGTGCGTACGGCACGAAGATCACCGCGAGCGCCGCGGCGCCGGTGGATATCCAGCGGAGCTGGAGCCGTTGCTGGCCGGTGGACCGCCGCAGACGCAGGACCAGGACGATGGCGCCGAGGCAAATCGACAGCAGCGTCGCGGAGAAGCCCGCGAGGAAGGCGACCTCGGCCCGCGTTCGGGAGAATGTTTCCCGGCCCGGCACGCCGGCCGCGACCGATGTCAGGACCACCCCCAACCACCACAGCAGCTGCGCGACGACCGGAACGGCGACGGCGAACCTCCATCGCCAGGACAGGAGCCGCCCGTCCGGCGCGATCATGAAGATCACCGACATGACCGTGACGGCGAAGACTGTCCCGAACACCTGACTGAGGTAACCCGCGATCCGACCGGCCCCGGGCGCGATGATCACCCCCTGCCCCACCAGGACGGCGAAGGCGTCGGCGGCCAGACCGATCGCGTTTCCCAACTGCCCGATCAGGAACAACCACCCGACCAGGTTCCGCGGATACCGCGACACGATCAGCGCCCCGACCCCGGCGCCTACGACCGCACCGATGCCCAAGAGCGGAAAGACGCGATCGACCAGGACCTCGTACGAGATCAACGAATCATTCGACGCCGCCAGGAACAGTCCCTGCAGGGCGAACATCACACACGTCGCGGCGAACAGCCCCCAGCCCAGGACGCGCATGTCAGCTCCCGCCGACCGGGGCCACGGCCACCCGTGGGGTGTCCGGCGGTCGATCGTCCACCGTCCCGAGCGGCCCGGACGCCGGCTCGTCCGGATTGGCGATGGTGGGAATCCTGCCCCGGATCGTGGTTCCGGTCCCGGGAGCCGAGGTGATCGACACACCGCCCCGGACCGATTCGATGCGGTCGGAGATGTTCAGCAGTCCGTTGCCCGTCCGTCGGGTGGCGTCGAACCCCTTCCCGTCGTCGCTGACGGTGAATCCGATCTCCCCGCTGCCGTCGGCACCGAACCGACCGCGGATGTCGATGGCGATGCGGGCCGCGCCCGAGTGCTTACCGGCGTTCTGCACCGCCTCCAGGCAGCTGAAGTACACCGCGGCCTCCACGTCCGGCGGACAGCGTGGCAGCCGGGAGGACGTGAGGTCCACAGGGATCGGACCGGACGACACGGCGGCGGCCAGGGCGGCAACCGGCCCGGCTTCGGTCAGCGTTCGCGGGTACAGCCCGCGGGACAGCGCGGTCAGCGTGTCGATGGCCTCCCTGGCGGCCGCCGCCTGTTGGCCGAGCAGCCGGGCCGCACGTTCCGGCGAACGATCGAGCAACATCCGGGCCAACCGCAGGTTGACCAGCAGGGCGATGACCTGCTGCTGCGCACCGTCATGGATGTTGCGCTCCAGTCGTTTTCGCTCGGCATCCTGCCGCGCGACCAGATCGCGCCGGGCCGCGCGCAACTCCTCGGTGCGGCGCGCAAGGTCGATGAGTTGCTGCTCGAGCCCGGCGCGCAGCCCGGCCACCCGGAGCATCAGACCCGATTGCGCCGCCAGGCCGGCGAACAGCCGTTCCTCCACCGGGGTGAGTTGCTGCCCGTCGCGGACCACCACCGTGAGCGCGCCGAGCAGTTCGCCACGTTCGCGCACGGGCAGACTCCGTCGTGGTCCGTCGACGACCACGACCGGAGCGTCGCTCGGTTCGTCCGGCCCGATTGCCGGCGCCTCGACGCTGACGTCGGCGACGGTCCCGACGCCGCCGGTCGTCAACGACGGGTCGCGACCGGTCCGGTGCGTCGGCTCGGCCGGCCAGGTGGCCGCGAGCTCGAGTCGGCCGTGCACAGTGAGCCAGACCTGCGCGCCGGCCGTGCCGGTGCCTTCCGCCAGCACTCTGGCCATCCTGGCCGGCAGTTCCGCCGCGGGATAGGCACCTGTCGCCGTCTGACGGAAGTGGGCGAGCACCTGGTACGGCGACATCCGGTCCCGGTGCAGGGCTCGTGCCAGCCAACGATTGACCGCGGCCCGAACGGGGCCGAAGGCGATGGCCACGATCGCCGTCGCCAGCACCGACAACCACAGGCCGGGCGCCCCGGTCTGACCGACCAGCGCTCCGCCGCCGACCACAACGAGGGCGTAGACGACCAGAACGAAGCCCACCATCGCGGCGGCGGTCAGCGGCCGCAGCCCGCCGTCCTGCCTGATCCGTTCGACCATCGATGGGCCGAACGACGGGCTTCCGGCTCGTGCCATCTCCACAGCATCCACCCGCCGACGCCCCCGGGGCCCGCAGGATCACCAGCCGGTCGCCGTGCGGTCTCGACGTCCGAGACCGCCCCCGTGGGTCGCGCCGTCACACAGTCAAGGCCTGGCCGGCAGGACGTGGTCGCCGACCTTGTCGGTGGACAGGTCGAGCGAGCAGATGTAGGCATCATGCGTCTGGCACCTGACCATGTCCGGCCGCTCGTAGTCCAGCCGGCACACGTGGCAGGTCAGGTGCTCGCCGGACGGGTTGCCCTCGGTGTCGAACATCGGCAGGTCGATGCCGTCGTCGGTCCGCCGCAGGTAGTACTTCCCGCGCGTCGCCAGGGCCAGCAGCGGCGTCAGGACGATCGCCAGACCCACCGCCACCAACGGGGAGTACGGCTGGATCCACTCACCGAAGGCGCCGAAGAAGACCGCGATGGACAGGCCGCCGGCGATGACGACCGAGCCGAAGCCGACCGGGTTGACCGCGTAGAGCATGCCGCGGCGGAACTCCGGGACCTTCGGGGAAACGCCGAGCAGGTGCTTGTTGATCACGATGTCGGTGGCCACCGTCGTCACCCAGACGATCGCGCAGTTGGCGTAGAAGCCCAGGATCGTGTTGAGGAAGCTGAACATGTCCAGCTCCATCAGCAGCAGCGCGACGGCCAGATTGAACAGCACGAAGACCATCCGGCCCGGGTAGCGCTTGGTCACCCGGGTGAACGAGTTGGTCCAGGCCAGCGAGCCGGAGTAGGCGTTGGTGACGTTGATCTTGATCTGGCTGATCACCACCAGGATCACCGCCAGCGTCATCGCCAGCCAGCCCGGCATCATCTCCTCGTACACGGTCAGGAACTGGTGCACCGGTTCGTTCGCGGTGGCGGCGGCCTCCGGGGTCAGCTTGGCGATGATGTAGACCGTGACGAACAGGCCGACCACCTGCTTGATCGCCCCGAAGATCACCCAGCCGGGACCGGCCAGGATGACCGCGCGCCACCACGACCGGCGGTTCGCGTCGGTGCGGGGCGGCATGAACCTCAGGTAGTCGATCTGCTCGGCGATCTGCGCCATCAGCGACAGGCAGACTCCCGCCGCGAGCATCATCGCGGCGAAGCCGGGGGTCTGGTTGCCGTCGGCGCCCTGGAACGCGAAGAACGTCTCGATCGAGTCGGGGTGGCTGAGCACCAGGTAGGCCATCGGGATGACCATCAGCACCAGCCACAGCGGGGTGGTCCACACCTGGAGCTTGGCCAGCGCCTTCATCCCGTAGATGACCAGCGGGATCACCAACAACGTGGACACCGCGTAGCCCAGCCACAGCGGGATGCCCAGGCCCAACTGCAGGCCCTGCGCCATGATCGAGCCCTCGAGCGCGAAGAAGATGAAGGTGAACGTCGCGAAGATGACGTTCGTCAGCACCGACCCGTAATAGCCGAATCCCGATCCCCGGGTGATCAGATCAAGGTCGACGTTGTACCGGGCCGCGTAGTAGGCCAGCGGGAAGCCGGTGGTGAAGATGATGACCGCGGCGATTCCGATGCCCCACAACGCATTCACCGTGCCATGCGCGATGCCGATGTTCGCGCCGATGGCGAAGTCGGCCAGGTAGGCGATGCCGCCCAGCGCGGAGGTGGCCACCACCCCGGTCGACCACCGCCGGTAGGACCGCGGAGCGAACCGAAGGGTGTAGTCCTCCAGCGTCTCCTTGCTGGCGTCCATCCCATGGAAGTCCTCATGAGTGGGCGGCACTGCCGGCGGCGCGTCCGGCGTCCCGGTGGCATCGGGCACAGCGGATGGGTCGAGCTTGGGTTCGATGTCGGTCACCGCGCGGCCTCCCGAGAATGGGACGAGTGTGGGTGGGCTGCTCCGACGAGTTCGTGACGGGACGAATCGGAGGGAGCGCACGGACGTCGGCGGCCGTGGCCGGGCGTCCGGCGGTCCGAACGCTAGGCGCGCAG
>JBIOVW010000776.1:0-4089 GCA_044867945.1 Nakamurella sp.
ACTCCGCCAACCAAGGTCTGCGCGGCTCGAACCAACCAACAGTCCGGTACCCGGGAGTCCAACCTCAACCATCAGCGCACGCAGGGCTCCCCTGAACTGCGATCAAGATCATCACTGCCTACACACCATTTGCACCGCCTCGCCGTCCCTGGCGAATTCGATCAGATGCGATCTCGCCATCCTGGTTGTCGCGTGCCTCGCGGCGCGTTGGTGCAGGTGGTGACGGTACCCGCCGGGCGGGTTCGACGGGTCGACAGGGGTGCCGTCGGTGGGGTGGCCGTGGTCGGACCGGTGGCCTGCGGGTTTGCGACCGCTCGCATCTGATGCGATGATCTCGCGGCTGATGCGATGGTGCGGAGGGGTGGTTCGGGTGGCCGGTTCGGCCGAGGTGGCCGGT
Organism: Nakamurella sp.; assembly: GCA_044867945.1. GTDB lineage: Bacteria > Actinomycetota > Actinomycetes > Mycobacteriales > Nakamurellaceae > Nakamurella. Next base: position 398 of record JBIOVW010000776.1, read on the forward strand.
TCGGCCAGGCTGGTCCTTGTCGATGGCGTGGCGCTGCTGCACCCCGAGGAGCAGGTGTACGAGGCGATGCTGCTGGGGTGGCGCAACCAGGGCCTGGCCCGGAACCTGACGCCGGCCACGGTGCAGGCCCGGGAACGGCAGGTCCGGGCGTTCGGCCGGCACGCGAACCTGTATCCGTGGCAGTGGATGCCGCAGCTGGCCGACGAGTGGTTCGCCGATCTGCGGTCGGTGCGGCACTGCACCCGGTCGACGGTCCGCGGCTACCAGGTCGCGGTGCGCGGGTTCTGCGCCTACCTGATCGACCCGGCCTACGGGTGGCCGGCCGAGTGCGAGCGGCGGTTCGGCACGCACCCGATCCAGGTGATCAACGAGGTCAACGCGGCGGTCCACGTCGCCGATGTGGAGTCCGAACCGACCAAGCGGGCGTTCACCAAGACCGAGTTGCAGGACCTGTTCAACTACGCCGACGAGCAGATCGACCACAAACGGGCGTTGGGCCGCAAGGGCTGGTTGTCGGCGTTCCGGGACGCCACGATCTTCAAGGTCGCCTACTCCTACGGCACCCGTCGCACCGAGACCCGGATGCTCGAGGTGACCGACTTCGCCCGCAACCCGCACGGCCCGGAGTTCGGCGACCACGGGGTGCTGCACGTGCGGTACGGCAAGGCCAAGAAGGGCTCACCGCCCAAGCGGCGCAGCGTGCTGACGGTGTGGCCGTGGACCGCCGAGATCGTGCAGCAGTGGATCGAGGAGGTGCGTCCGTTGCTGGCCGCCGACGGCAACCCCGCGCTGTGGCCGTCCGAGCGGGCCCCGCGGGTCGGCCCGGAGGTGCTCAACCATCGGCTGGTGGCCTACCGGCAGGCGTTGGGCCTGGACCCGTCGTTGGACTTCCACTCGCTGCGCCGCTCCTACGTCACCCACCTGATCGAGGACGGCTGGGACCCCAAGTTCGTGCAGGACCAGGTCGGTCACGAGCACGCCTCGACGACCTCGATCTACACCTGCGTGTCCTCCGACTACCGGACCCGGACCCTGCGACGCGTCCTCGACGGCATGGTCGACGATGTGCTGGGCGACCGGACCGGCGGCGACGAAGGAGAAGTCGGATGATGACCAGGCAGACCCGCACCGTGTCCTACCGGTGGCGGCTGCGGGAAGTGATGGCCGAGCACCAGCTCTACGCCACCACCGAACTGGTCCCGCTGCTGGCCCAACGCGGCATCGTGCTGTCCGCGTCCCAGGTCCACCGGCTGGTCACCAGCACCCCGGAACGGCTCTCGCTGCAGGTGCTGTCCGCGTTGTGCGACATCTTCGCGGTCGATCCGGCCGCGTTCATCGTCCCCGACGCCGCCGACCTGGGTGTCCGCGCCGCCGCGTCCGGGGACCGCCCCGCCAACCGGCCGGCCGCCCCGACCGACCTGCGACCGAAACGGGCGCGGATCCTGCCCGACGCGTGAGCGACCAGTGCTGGCGCAGGGTCGACACCGACAGCGGCCCTGTCCTGGTCATCGAGCTCGACGAACCGGAAACCGACGCGCCGAAACCCGTTAGGTCTCAACGCAATCGGCTGAACCCCGATCGGCCGGAAACCGATGTGGAGTCGTGCGCCCGCTGCCGCCGGGCATTCCGACCGCCCGGCACCGGCCGGTCGACCGCTCTCGACGCGGCGCCCGGGTTGGCCATCCAGCGACGCTGGCCCGATGGGCCGATCTGCGCGGGCTGTTTCGCCAAGGCGGTCGAGACCTACGGGCACTGCGCGGCCTGCCGGGTGCACCGGCTGCTGCCCGGCGTCGGACCGGCCGGGCAACGCTGGTGCACCGACTGCGCCGGCGGCCTGGGCAACTTCACCTGCGACCGGTGCGGCCGGGAAGGGTGGATCGAACGCGTTGGCACGTGCGGCAGCTGCGTGCTCACCGACCGGATCAACGAACTGCTCGACGACGGCACCGGCCGGGTCCGCCCCGAACTGCAGCCGCTGGCCGACCGCATCACCGCGATGAGCCGACCCCGGTCCGGCATCCTGTGGCTGAGCCGGCCGGCGCCGCAGGGCATCCTGCGGGCCCTGGCCGCCGGGCAGGTCCCGCTGACCCACGACGGCCTCAGCACCCTGACCCCGCGCCGGTCGGTCATCTACATCCGCGACCTGATGATCGCCGCCGGGATCCTGCCGCCGGTGGACCGGTTCCTGTTCCTGTTCGAGCAGTGGTGGCCCACCTGGCTCGCCGGCCTCGACGACCCCGACCACCGAAAAGTGTTGCGTCACTTCATCACCTGGCACGTGCTGCGCACCATGCGGGACACCATCGCCCGCCGCGGCGAACTCGGCCACGGCCCGAACCAGCTCGCCCGCCAGCAGCTGCGGGCCGCCGCCGCGTTCCTGCACGGCCTCGCCAGCCACGACCGCACCCTGCTCACCTGCCGGCAGGCCGACATCGACCGCTTCCTGGTCCACCGCGCCAAGGCCCACGACATGCGACCGTTCCTGCGGTGGGCGATGAACGGCGGCCACATGCCCAAACTCACCCTGCCGCCCGGCGTGCAGAAGGAACCGATGCTGATCAGCCAGAAACAGCGGATCGAACTGCTCCGCCGGGTGCACCGCGGCGACGGCATGGACCTGACCGACCGGATCATCGCCCTGCTGGTGCTGCTCTACGCCCAACCGCTGATCCGCGTGCAACGCCTGACCATCGACGACATCACCACCGACCAGGACGGCCAACTGCTCATCCGCCTCGGCGAGCCCGCCTCCCCCGTCCCGCCACCGTTCGACGACCTCGTCCGCCAGTACCTCGGCGCCCGCACCAACCAGACCACCGCGACCAACCCCGACAGTCGGTGGCTGTTCCCCGGCCGCCGCGCCGGCCACCCGCTGCACCCCACCTCGATGCGGCTGCGCCTGGCCAACCTCGGCGTGCCGAACATGCCCGGCCGCTCCCGCGCGATCCGCGAACTGCTCCGCCAAGCCCCGCCGTCAATCATCGCCGGGATGCTCGGCTACGGAGCCAGCAGCGCCGAGGACCTGGCCCGTGAGAGCGGCACGACCTGGATGCGCTACGCCGCCGGCCCGCACAGCCTCGGAGGGTCCTGACCGTCAGCCTGAGCGAACTCGCCACTGCAGTTCACGTCAGGACACCAGTAGACGGCCTGAGCCAAGATCGTTAACTCGCGGGCCCGGACCGCATGGACGGGCGTGGTGATGAGCCTGGCTCGGATGGCGTCGATCGATTACTTGATCGATCACGTCGCCGCCGGCGACGGCCGCGCAGGTGACCCTACCGCGTCGCCGTTGACGCGGTACTACACGGCTGCGGGCTACCCGCCGGGCACGTGGTTGGGAGCCGGGATGGCCGCCCTCGACGCAATCAACCTGGCCGGTTCCGAGGTGACCGAGGACCAGCTGCGGGCGTTGTTCGAGGACGCCCGCAACCCGTTCACCGGGCAGCCGCTGGGCCGCCCGCCGGCGAAGTACCCGACCCGGCAGGAACGGATCGACCGCCGCGTCGGCAAGCTCCCGGACGGCTTGTCTGCGGAGGCGCGGGCGGCGCTGATCGAGAAGCTCATCGCGGAGGAGAAGGAGACCAGGACCCGGACCGCGGTGGCCGGGTTCGACCTGACGTTCAGCGTGCCGAAGTCGGTGTCCGCGTTGTGGGCGCTCGCGCCCGCTCCGATTCAGGAGCAGCTGTACCTGG
>JBIOVW010000777.1:0-3415 GCA_044867945.1 Nakamurella sp.
CACCCGCCGCGATCGTGCCCAGCACCGCTCCGTCGGCGGCCACCGCAACGCCCCGCCCGGACGGCGACGACAGCGCCGCGTCCAGCGCCGTCCGCAGGGACGCGCCCGGACCCGCGAGGGATCCGCCGAGCACCAGGTCCTCGACCGTCACCCGATGGTCGACCGGCACCGCCGCGCAGTCCAACCAGCCCCGGGGCCGTTGCTCGCCGTCGACGACCAGGATCCAGCGACCGTGGTCGACGGAGATGCCCTCGGCCGCCGCGCCGGCATCCGCCGGCACCCGCGAGCCCAGGACCAGGGTCTGCTCCGGACGCACCGGCAGTTCCCGGGAGACGAAGGACAACGCCCGGTACCCACGGTCCCGGCCGACGAAGTCGGCGACGAAGTCGTCCGCCGGTCGGCTGAGCACATCCGCCGGCTCGGCGTACTGCGCCAGCCGCCCGCCGACCGCGAACACCGCGATCCGGTCGCCGAGCTTGACCGCCTCGTCGATGTCGTGGGTGACGAACACGATGGTCTTGCCGAGCTCGGCCTGCAGCCGGATGAACTCGTCCTGCAACTGCGCCCGCACCACCGGGTCGACCGCGGAGAACGGCTCGTCCATCAGCATCACCGGCGGGTCGGCGGCCAGCGCCCTGGCCACCCCGACCCGCTGCTGCTGACCGCCGGACAGCTGGGCCGGGTACCGCTTGGCCAGGCCGCGGTCCAGTCCGACCCGATCCAGCAGTTCGGCCGCGGCCAGCCGGGACTCGCGGCGGCTGCGCCCCTGCAGCACCGGCACGGTCGCCACGTTGTCCAGGACGGTCCGGTGCGGGAACAGACCCGCGTTCTGAATGACGTAGCCGATGCCCCGGCGCAGCACAGGCGCGTCCACCCGCGAGATGTCCTGCCCGTCGATGGCGACCACCCCGTGGGTGGGCTCGATCATCCGATTGATCATCCGCACCGAGGTGGTCTTGCCGCACCCGGACGGCCCGACGAACACCGTGATCCGGCCGGTCGGAATCTCCACGGAGAGGTCCTCGACGGCATGGGTGCCGTCCGGGTAGACCTTGGACACCGATTCGAAGCTGATCACGGGCGGTCCCTCTCGGGTAGGCCTGGGTCGTGCGCTCGTCGGCCGACAGTACCCGGTCTGTGCAACGCTTGATTCATGACCGACGCGCTGCCCATTCCGCTGCTGTTGTCCCGGGACGGACTCGATCCGATCGCCGAGCTGAGCGAACGCCGGGCGGCCGAACCGGTGGCCAAGCTCGAACTACCGTTCGGCATCGTCGCCTGGCTGGTCAGCGGCTACGACGAGGCGAAGCAGGTGCTGGGCGACGCCAACTCGTTCAGCAACGACATCGGCAACCTGACCAACGAGAGCTCCGAGGACCCCGGCGGGCTGGGCATGACCGACCCGCCGTACCACACCAAGCTGCGCAGGCTGCTGACGCCCGAGTTCACCATGCGCAAGCTGCAGCGCCTGCGGCCGCGGATCGTCGAGATCGTCGACGGGCAGCTCGCCGCGATCGAGGCGGCCGGGCCACCCGCCGATCTGGTGGAGCTTTTCGCGATGCCGATCCCGTCCCTGGTGATCTGCGAGCTGCTTGGCGTGCCGTACGAGGACCGGGAGGCTTTCCAGGCGCTGTCCACCGCACGATTCGAGATGGGTGACGAGTCGCCGTTGGACGTCATCGGCACGTCGCTGGACTACCTGCAGACGCTGGTGGTCCGGGAACGGGCGAACCCGGGCGAGGGGCTGCTCGGTCAGCTGATCCGCGAGCACGGTGACGAGCTGACCGACCGGGAACTGGCGGGCCTGGCCGACGGCATCCTCACCGGCGGGCACGAGACCACCGCCGCGTCGTTGTCGCTGGGCGCGCTGGCGCTGCTGCAGAGCCCGGAATACTTCGCCGCGCTCGGCTCGGCCGACGAGGCGAGCGTGCACCTGGCGGTCGAGGAACTGTTGCGCTACCTGACGGTGGTCCAGGTGGCGTTCCCCCGGTTCAGCAGGACCGACGTGCGGATCGGCGAGGTCGACATCCCGGCCGGCCAGATGGTGCTGGTGTCGCTGTCGGGCGCGGACCGGGACCCGGTGCTCGGCGCGAATCCGGAGGTTTTCGACCCGACCCGGCCGGCCACCTCGCACCTGGGATTCGGCTACGGGGTCCACCGGTGCGTGGGCGCCGAGCTGGCCCGCATCGAGCTGCGGATCGCCTTCCCCGCGCTGGCCCGGCGCTTTCCCACCCTGCGCGCCGCGGTGCCGATGGCCGACCTGGCGTTCCGCAACACCTCGATCGTCTACAGCGTCGAAAAGATGCCGGTGGTGTGGTAGTCCGCGACGACCGGCGGAATAGCGGGCCAGCACCGGGTGTTCGAACCTGGCGTGACCACGCTGCAGCAGGCGCCCGCCAAACGGCGGCGGAGACAGCGGCCGAACGGGGCCCGGCCGGGCCGGCAGGTACCCTCGACGCTGCGTCGCGCGGGTCGCGACGCGGGGGGTGCGCAGCGCCCGCCTTCGTCGACCGCCAGGCAGGTGACGCACGTGACCACCTCGGTGGATGACGACCTGGGCCAGCGGTTCACCGAACAGGCCATGCCGCTGATCGACCAGCTCTATGCGGCCGCGCTGCGGATGACCCGCAACCCGTCGGACGCGGAGGATCTGGTCCAGGAGACCTACCTCAAGGCGTTCGCGGCCTTCGGCTCCTTCACCCAGGGCACGAACCTGCGGGCCTGGCTGTACCGGATCCTGACCAACACCTACATCAACGGGTACCGCAAGCGGCAGCGGCAGCCGACGGTGACCGCGACGGACGAGATCACCGACTGGCAGCTGGCCTCGGCCGAGTCGCACACCTCGACCGGACTGCGATCCGCGGAGATGGACGCGCTGGACCGGTTGCCCGACTCCGACGTCAAGGAGGCGCTGCAGGAGCTGCCGGAGGACTTCCGGCTGGCGGTGTACCTGGCCGACGTGGAGGGCTTCTCCTACAAGGAGATCGCGGAGATCATGGGCACCCCGCTGGGCACCGTGATGTCCCGGCTGCACCGGGGGCGTCGTCAGCTGCGCGAGCTGCTCACCGACTATGCGACCGAACGCGGATTTCTGCGCGGACGAGAGGACATCGACGATGGCGTGCGGTGACCCCGACGAACTGGCCGACCCGGATTCCCGCTGTTCGGGCGTGCTGCGGGACGTGTGGCTGTTCCTCGACAACGAGATGGATCCGGAGCATCGGGCGAAGGTGCAGCAGCACCTGGACGAATGTTCACCCTGCCTCGAGGAGGCGGGTCTTGACCGCAAGCTCAAGGAGTTGCTGCACCGTAAGTGCGGCGGCGACCGGGCGCCCGATCAGCTCCGCCGGCGGGTGATCGCCAGCCTGCAGGTCAGCGTGACCTCGGTGCGGGTGACCCGCGGGCAGTAGCC
>JBIOVW010000778.1:0-2489 GCA_044867945.1 Nakamurella sp.
CCGGCACTCGCCGGGGCTGTCCTCAACGCTCCGGTTGACTCGGCCCTCCCCTCCGGTTTGACTCGGCCTTCCCCTCCGGTTTGATCATGGCGCTCTGCCGGCGACACACCGACGAAATCCGCGATACGCCGACTTTCGGTGGCACGGCGCCATGATCAACAGCGGGAGAGGGCGCGGCTATTGCAGCAGCAGCCAGGCGGCGAGGAAGCCCAGCGAGTTGGTCGCCCAGTGCAGCAGCATCGTCGTCTTGATGCCCTTGCCGACCCGGGCCATCAGGCACATCAGCACGCCGGCGGCGGTCATCGACAGGACCGCCGCGGTGGTCGTCACCCACAGGTTGGTGCCGAGCGTCTCGCCGACCGCGGCGTTCGCCTGGCCGATGCCCATCGACGGCAGGATGTGCCACAGCCCGAACAGTGTCGAGGCGCCGAGCACCGGTCCCCACCGCCAGCGGATCGCCGGAGCACCGCCCATCAGAGCCGGCAGCACACCGCGGAAGGCGATCTCCTCCAGCACCACCGTGCCGAGCGGGATCTGCACGAACACCACGAACAGCATCATCGGCAGGCTGGCCCCGCCGATACGGGTGTCCAGGAAGGCGTCCTGGGTGGCCGGGATGATCATGCCCAACGCGAAGACCAGGGCCGTGCTGCCGACCAGCAGCAGCCCGACGCCGACCGGCCGGTGCCAGTGCCGGATGCCGAGCCCGATCGCCACCGGCCCCGCGCCACCGCGGTAGGACACGTACATCAACACGCCCGCCATCGACAGGTTCCACGGCACGTACGCCCACTGCGGGATGACCCGGTTGGCCACGTAGTTGCTGATGACGAGCAGGACGATGGCAACGCCCAGCGCCCAGAGTCGTCGCCGCCGGGCGCGGTGGTGCACCGCGGGTCGGACCGCAGTGGCACTGTGCATGCTCCTATCGTGGACCTCAGGACGCAGGCGCACCATTGAGGCAGGTCGAGGACCGGTCAGCGGACGAAGGGAGGTTCGCATGACGGCGCAGGTCAGGCGGGTGCAGCGAAACCCCTATGCCGACTTCCTGCGCGCCTTCTCGTTGCTCATCGTCATCCTCTGGCACTGGTCGTTCACCATCCTGGTGTGGAACGACGACGGGCCGTTCGCCACCAGCCCGCTCGGGTTCACGTCCGGTCTGTGGATCCTGACCTGGCTGCTGCAGGTCATGCCGCTGTTCTTCTACATCGGCGCCTACGTTCACCTGAAGTCATGGGAGCGGGCCGCGGCCAGGGGTGAGAAGTTGATGCACTTCGCCCTGCGGCAGGCGAAGTCGTTGGCGATCCCGTGTGGTGCCCTGATCGGCACGTGGATCGTCCTGGGCATCATCGTCACGTCAGTCTGGGACATCCGATGGGCCTGGCAGGCCGTGATCATGGTGCTCTCGCCGCTGTGGTTCGTCGCGGTCTACCTGCTGTTCGTCTGCCTGATGCCGATCACGGTGTGGCTGCACCGTCGGTACGACCTGCTCGTGCTGGTGGTGATGGCCGGTCTCGCGGTGATCGTCGACATCTTCCGGTTCCGGGTGGACATCCCCGGGATCGAGTGGATCAACATGATCTTCGTCTGGGGTTTCAGCTTCCAGCTCGGCTACTTCTACGACCGGATCTCCGGGGCGAGCAGCGCCCCGCGGTATGCGGACGGCCGGATCGACTGGGCCTACCAGTCGCCGCGATTTCGACAGCAGGCCAAGGTGATGACGGCCGCCGGCCTGTTCGCGCTGATCGGTCTGGTCTTCTCCGGGCTCTATCCGGGGTCGATGGTCGGCGTGCCCGGTGAGGACTCCAACATGGCGCCCCCGACCGTGTGCATCGTCGCGCTCACGGTTTTCCAGGCCGGCGTCGCCGAACTGCTGCGTCCATCGGTAGTGCGGGGGTTGGGCAGTGGAGGCGCCTTCGCCAAGGTCACCACCGTGTTCACCCGGTTCGCGCTTCCGCTTTTCTTGTTCCACACGACCGGCATGGCCCTGTCCCGCGGGGTCGAGTGGGCGATCTTCGGGCCGCAGATCGAAGCGGTGGAGCCGACCCTCATGTGGTGGCTGCTGCGCCCGGTGTCGGTCATCGGGCCGCTGTTGGCCACGCTGCCCGTCATCTACCTGTTCGGGCGGCGGTGGGAGACGCAGACCACCACGCCCCCGCCGTGGATCCGCCCGATCGAGGACGACGAGGTCGGTGACGGTGGGGACGCGCCGCCACCGCACCGCGAGAAGCCCCCCAGGATCAAGCCGCCTCGGTGACCAGGTCGGCCGTCTGGGCCAGCTGCGCGAGCTCGGTGACCAGCGCCGCCGCGGACTCGTCGTTGCCGTCTTCGGAGTTGAAGACGCCGTCCGTCACCTGACCGAACACGTTCGGCAGGCCGAAGTTGGACTCGGCGATGGGCATCTGGAGGTAGCCGGCGAGCAGCTCCAGCTGGGCGCGGGCGCGTGCGCCGCCACCGCCCGCGCCGTAGGTGAGCACGCCCAGCGGCGT
>JBIOVW010000779.1:0-4374 GCA_044867945.1 Nakamurella sp.
CGACCTGAGCTTCAGGGTTACCGTTCCGTGACCGTTGTCGACCGGACCGGGTCAGGGCTTCTGCTCACCGCCGAAGTCGTCAGGTGACACGGAGTCAAGGAACTCCCGGAATCGTTCGACCTCGTCCTCGGCGTCCTCGACCTCGGCGCCCTCACCCTCGCTCTCGTCCGCTTCGGGGATCACGATGCCCGCCTCGGCCAGCACGGACTCCTCGACGAACACCGGAATGTCAACCCGGACCGCCAGCGCGATCGCGTCGGACGGCCGGGCCGACACGGTGGTGCCGTTGTCGAAGGCCAGCTCGCCGAAGAAGGTGCCCTCGCGAAAGTCGACCACCCGGACCTGGGTGACCGAGCGGCCGAGCGCCGAGATGACGTTGCCCAACAGGTCGTGGGTGAGCGGTCGCGGCGGTCGCACACCCTGTTGGTGCATGGCGATCGCGGTTGCCTCGGCGGAGCCGATCAGGATCGGCAGGCTGCGCGGACCGTTGACCTCGGTCAGCATCAGAATCGGCTGCTGGGTCGGCATTTCGACCCGGACGCCGACGATCCGCATCTCGATCATCTCGGTGGCCTTTCTCCGTCACTCGAAACGCTACACGTCCGGCCGGGTGCGCGGCGGGTGCTGGTGCGGGCTCCCGTTCGGTGCAGCGCTCACGCCTCAGCGCCCGAGATCGCGGCGCAGTCCGGCCTTCACCAGCTGCGCGTGCAGACGCAGCACGGTGGCCGCGAGGTGGGCCGCCTCAGCACCCGCCCGCTCCCGTGCGTCCGGGTCGCGCTGCCGAGCCTGCGCGGACACCAGCTGCGTGATCAGGGTGGCCTCGCGGTCGGCGGCGGTGCGGAACGACCGCAGGTGCCTGGGCTCCAGACCGACGGCCAGCAGTTCGGCCGCGGTCGACGCGACATGCGCGGCGTCCGCGTCGAAGTAGCCGCCGGGACCGGCCGACAGCAGATCGAACTGCTCCAGTTCGGCCAGCGAGGTGGCGGTCAACCCGGAGTGTGCGAGCAGCTCGTTCCTGGTGATCCGGATTTCGCTGCCGGCGGCGAACTCCCGTGGTGACGGCGTATCGGCGGGCCGTAGCCCGGCGGGCAGCCGCGCCTCGGGCGTCGCCGGCTCCAGACCGCGGTCGATCGCGTCCAGGTTCTCCTTGATCACCTTCAGCGGCAGGTACTGGTCCCGCTGGGCGGCCAACACGTACCTCAGCCGACTGACGTCGGCCGCACTGAACTGCCGGTAGCCGGCCGGCGTGCGGTGCGGGGTGACCAACCCCTCGGACTCCAGGAAGCGGATCTTGGAGATGGAGACGTCGGGGAACTCCGGCTTCAGCCGGGTCATCACCGCCCCGATGGACATGGTGGTGTTCGGCGGCATATCGGGTTCGGCAAGTGACGTGGTCATCGTGAACTCACCCGGACTCGTTCGCGATCAGCTGGCCGGACCTGTGCATCCGCCAGCCCCGAACGAGCAATCCCCCACTCCGACAACGCCGTCGGTCCGCTGCGCAGACCGGCCTCGCTCATGACCTGGTGTCACCCTGGGCCTGGTCGCCCGACAGGAACACCAGCCTGAACTTGCCGATCTGCACCTCGTCGCCGTTGGTCAGCGGGGACACCTCGATGGGCTCGCGGTTGACGTAGGTACCGTTCAACGAACCTATATCGGCGACCTCGAAACCCTCGGCGGCCCGCCGGAACTCGGCGTGTCGGCGGGACACCGTGACGTCGTCCAGGAAGATGTCGCTCTCCGGGTGCCGGCCCGCGGTCACCTTGTCCTTGTCCAGCAGGAACCGGGAGCCGGCGTTGGGCCCGCGCTTGACCACCAGCAGCGCGGTTCCCGAGGACAGCCCGTCGACCCCACCGATGACCTCGTCGCCGGTCTCGGCTTCAGCCGCACCGAACAGGCCACCGGCGAAGATCGATGTGGAGTCCGACGCCGCCGACGACGCAGGCGTCGAGCCCGGCCCGCGGTCACTCTCAGTCAACAGACACTCCTTCGTATCGCCGGGGCTTGCTCTGCCCGACCAACGACATACCCGTGGTGACGACCGTACCGTGCCCATCCGGCGTGTCGCAGCTTGGGCAAGCCTCGCTCGGTGTCGATGGTTCGCTCGGCAGGCCTCGCGCCCGCCATGCGCTCAGGTCTCGCCGATGACGCCCGCGTAGCCGTTGGCGTCCAGCAGCTCATCCAGCTGCCCCGGATCGCTGAGCTCGATCTCGATCATCCAGCCGTCCCCGTACGGATCGCTGTTGACCAGCTCCGGGGACGAGTCCAGCGCGTCGTTGCGGGAGACCACCGTGCCGCCGATCGGCGCGAAGATCTCCGACACCGACTTGGTCGACTCCACCTCGCCGATCGAGTCCCCGGGTTCGACGGTGGTGCCGGGCTCCGGCATCTGCACGAATACGATGTCGCCGAGGGAGTTCTGCGCGTAGTCGGTGATGCCGATCCGGGCCACGGCCACGCCGTCGGTCGTCTCGCCGCCGTCCTGGGTGCGGACCCATTCGTGTTCGGGGCTGTACCGCAGGTCCTCAGGAATCACGTTCGGCGGCCTTTCTCCTGGTCGAGCGCCCGACCGCAACCGGGCACAGCTCCCGGACGGTCATTGGGCGGGGCGAGCGTAGAGCGGTTCGCGAGACTGCCGCAAGGCGTCCACGACGACGCTGTCGGACTGGGTGACGTCCATCGTGCCGCCCGCCCGGCGGACGGTGTCCAGCACCCCGCCCGGAATCGCCAGCGCGGCGGCCAGGGTGGGTGGATCGCCGATCGCGGTGATCGTGTACGGGGCGGTCAGCTGCCGGCCGTCAAGGGTGATCGCGCCGCCGGACCCGGTGAACGCCGAATCCACCCCGATGCGCACCGAACCGACCTGGAACGCCTCGGCGCCGGCGTTCCGCAGCTCCTGGATGGCGTCCAGCAGCACCTCCGGCGGCACCCGACGGTCGGGGTCGTCGACGACGATCGTCACGCCCGGTCCCGCCGCTGGAACCGTCCCGGTCAGGATGCCCAGCGCCACCAGCTGCCGTTGCGCCTCGGCCAGGGCCTCCTCGCTGGACTCCCCACTGCGCTGCAACCGGGTCAGGCTCTCCTGCAGGCCGGCGATCTCGGCGTTCAGGTCGTCCTCTCGACGCTGAAGCTCGTCCAGGATCTGTACCAGGTCGTCGGGCCGGGCGGCGGCAAGGGCATCACCGGAGGCCGTCCGCTGCACCTGCAGCACCACCGCGAAGCCCAGCAGCGCGCAGAGCGCCGCGATCAGCAGGTGCGCACCCGCGCCTCCCCACCTTGCCCGCGCTGTCCGGCCCGGCGCGTCTTTCTCCGGGGGTTCGGGCGCGGCAGGTTCGGGCGCCGCGGCCCCGTCCGGGTCCGTCATGCCTTGAAGATGTGTCGACGGATCGCTGCGGCGTTGCCGAAGATCCGGATACCGAGGACGACGACGACCGCGGTGGAAAGCTGGGTGCCGACGCCCAACTGGTCGCCGAGGAACACGATGAACGCCGCGACGAGCACGTTCGCGATGAAGGAGACGACAAAGACCTTGGCGTCGAAGATGTCGTCCAGTTTGGCTCGCAGCCCCCCGAACACCGCGTCCAGCGCGGCGACGACCGCGATCGGCAGATAGGGCGCCAACCACTCGGGCACGGTCGGGTGCACCAGCAGCCCGACGACCACCCCGACGATCAGTGCCAGGACCGCGTACATCGCTTCAACTCCTCGACGGACCCGCCAGCCAGGTCGATGTCATCCGGTGGTCGCAACGGTGGTGGCCAACGGCTGCGCGTGCAGCAGATCCGGCGCCGTCCCCGCCGGCAGGTTCAGGTCCTGCTGCGCAGACACATCGAACTCTATGTCGTAGAGCTGCGCGAACGAGGAGAACCGGCCGTACGACGGGCTGCTGATCAGTTTCACCTGCATGGCCGACGGATCGCCGACGGCCTCGACGGACAGTGGCCAGAACACCGGTTGGTTGTCAACCAGGATCGCCCCACCCGCCTGCCGGATGGCGCTGCGGGTGTTCAGTCGGATTCCACCGATTGCGATCGCCTCGGCACCGGCCGCCCACAGGTCGTTGACCAGCAACTGCAGGTCGCGGTCCAGGATCACCGCGCCGTCCTGGCCACCGTCGGACGACGGCTGGTTGAGCAGGATCCGCAGCCCTGGCCCGGTGACCGGCGTGAGCTGGCTCTCATTCTCAAGCTGGGTGACCTGCGCGAGGGGACCCGCGGCCCCGGCCGCGGCCTGGCCGGCCCGCAATTGGTCGGCCAGTTCGGTGACCGATGCCTCCAACAGCGACTGCCGTTCCTGCGCCCGGTCGATGTCCGCCAGCAAGGCGGACCGGGTGTTCTCCGCTCGCGGCTGGTTGCTTTCGGTGCGCCAGGC
>JBIOVW010000780.1:0-3728 GCA_044867945.1 Nakamurella sp.
ACCCCAGCAGCGCCGCCATGATCCGACCGCGCACCTGCCGGTCGGTGCCGTGCCACGCCTGCACCGGGCGACGGGCCAGGCCGTCCGGTGCCCCGGTCAGCCGCCACCGGCAGCTCTGCCGCAACGGGCAGCGGGCACAGTCCGGTCTCGACGCGGTGCAGACCAGGGCGCCGAGCTCCATCACCGCCACCGAGAACCGGGCCGCTGTCGACGGATCCGCCGGCAGGCACCTCGCCATCTCGGCCCGGTCGGCCGCGGAGGCCGGCGTCCGCGGCTCGTCCACGCCGCGGACCACCCGGGCGAGTACCCGCCGCACGTTCGTGTCGACCACCGGCACCCGGGCCCCGAACGCGAACGCGGCCACCGCCCTGGCGGTGTACTCGCCGATCCCGGGCAGCCGCAGCAACTCCTGCACGGTCGACGGAACATCACCGCCGTGGTGACCAACGATCGCCACGGCGGCCGCGTGCAGCCGCAGCGCCCGACGCGGGTACCCGAGCCGACCCCACGCCCGGATGGCCTCCCCCGGGGTCTGCGCCGCGAGATCGGCGGGCGCGGGCCACCGCGCGAGCCACTCGCGGTACACCGGCAGCACCCGGTTGACCGGGGTCTGTTGCAGCATGACCTCGCTGACCAGCACCGCCCACGACGTCGCGTCCGGACGCCGCCACGGCAGGTCGCGCGCGTTCCGGTGGAAGAAGTCCAGGATCAGGTCTGCGTCCAGCCCCGGTTCGCTCCCGACGAGGGCGGGCGGGTCAGCCGGCACCGCTCTCCAGGTTCCGGCCCACCGGTTCATCGTCCGCCGGAACCTCTTCCAGCAGGCCGGTTTCCACGTCGAAGATGAAGCCGCGGACGTCATCGGTGTGATGCAGGAACGGGGAGTCGCGCACCCGGCGCATCGACTCACGGACGGAGTCGTGCGGATCCTTGAACGCCTGCACCGACCAGGTCGGCCGGTAGCCGGCGAACCTCGCCAACTCCTCCCGGAACTCGTCCTCGTTCAGCTTGGACAGGCCACAGTCGCTGTGATGGACGATCATCACCTCACGGGTGCCCAACGCGTGCTGGGAGATGGCAAGCGAACGGATCACGTCGTCGGAGATGATGCCGCCGGCGTTGCGCATCAGGTGGATCTCGCCGGGATTGAGCCGGAACGCCACGTGGGCATCAACGCGGCAGTCCATACACATGACCACCGCCAGATGCTTCAGCGGTGAGGGGCCGAGACCCGAGGGATGGTACATCGCAGCGGTCTTGTTGCGCCGCAGCATTTCGTCGATCGCCGTCACACTGGCTCCTTCGGCGTTGCTACCCGGGATGGGATTGCTGCGAGACTACCGTCGCACGCGTGATGCACCCCGTCGGACCGTCGAGCCCCACGACGTACTGGATACGGCGGATACTCGTGGTGATCGTGACGGTCGCCGTGCTGGTCGGCATTGTGTGGTACCTGGCCGGCCGAACCTCCCGTTCATCCGCCGGCTCGGACCCCTCCGCGGCCGCCGTCACCTCGGCGGTGCCCACCATGACCGGTGTGTTGGCCAACTCCAGCGGTCCATCCCGCTCCACCGCCGCCTCGGCCGGCGCGTCGCCGAGCCCGTCGACCGGCGCGTCCCCGAGCCCGTCGACCGGTGCGTCCCCGACCGCCACGGCGTCCCCCAAGGCAAGCGGTTCGGCCGCGGCGACCGGCCCCGCCGAATCGGCCGTCACCACCGCACCGACGACCGAGGCCGCCCCGCCGACGCCTTCTCCGACAACCACTGCGCCGCCGCCACCGTCCTACGACGCGGACGGCAAGCTGTTGTGCGCCGACGCTTCCGTCGCCCTCGCCGCGCAGGCGCCGGCAGAGGTCACGTCAGGTGCGACCGTCATCGTCGGCATGACGATCGTCAACGCGGGCGCCGAGCCGTGCCGGCGCGATGTCTCCGGCACGCTGCAGGTGTTCACGGTCTTCGGACCCGACGGCACGCGGATGTGGTCGACCGCGGACTGCTTCCCCGGAACGGGCACCGAGGTGCGCGACCTGGCGCCCGGTCAGTCGCTCGAGTACACGATCAAATGGTCGGGCACCACCTCGACGCCGGGCTGCACCGGCGATCGCCCGCCACTGGCGCCGGGCACCTACACGCTGATCGCGCAGTTGGGCGGGCTGTCCAGCCCGCCGGCCGCCTTCACCGTCGGCTGACAGCGCCAAGATGGCAGTTGATCATGGGGAAGGGGTTGATATCCGTACCTGTTGGCAACCCTTTGGCCATGATCAACACGAGCGTGCGCACGCAAGCCCGGGGGGTCCCTCAACTCGCCGCCGTAATGCTGCGATTGTGTGAAATCGACGCGGCCAAGCCGCACCCTTCCCACACGATCGTGGCAGTCAGAGCGCGGTGCCGTACCGGTCGACGATCGACGACTCCGCGAGCCGGGAAAGGCCCTCCCTGACCACCCGGGCCCGGGCCTCGCCGACGCCGTCCACCGCCTGCTGGTCCGCGGCGGTCGCGGCAAGCAGTCCCTGAAGGTTGCCGAAATGCTGGATCAGCCGGTCCAGCACCGCAGCGGGGACCCGGGGAATGCCGGCCAGCAGGCGATAACCGCGGGGGCTGACCGCCGAATCCAGCGCATCACCGGCGGTGTTGAGGCCGAGGACGCGGGCAACCGCGGACAGATCCAGCAGCGCGACCTCGTCCAGCTCGTCGAGCGCGTCGATGATCTCGTCGATCGTGTCGGGGCTGCGGTCGCCAGGCAGGTAGTCGCGGATCAGCAGCTCCTGCAGGCCCTGGGTGCCGCTGAGCATCTCGTCGAGCTGCAGTCCCAGCAGCCGGCCGTCGGTGCCGAGCTCGATCACGTTGCTGGTCAGCTCGTCGGCGATCCGGCGCACCATGAGCAGTCGCTGCAGCACGGTCATCGCGTCCCGCAGCGTGGCGAAGTCCTCGATCTCGAGGGCCGAGAGCGCGCGGGCCACCTCGTCCAGCCGGAACTTGTACCGCTGCAGGGTCGACAGGGCCTGATTGGCGCGGCTCTGGATAGTCGGTGGGTCGGCGACCACGTGCCGCCGGCCGCCGAAGTAGAGGTTGATGATCGACATCGAGTGACTGACCGCGATCACCGGGTGTCCGGTCTGCAGGCCGGTCCGCTCGGCGGTTCGGTGCCGGGTCCCGGATTCGACGGTGGGAATGGTCGGATCGGGTGTCAGGTGCACGTTGGCCCGCAGGATTCTGCTCACGTCGTCGTTGATCACGACGGCGCCGTCCATCTTGCACAGCTCGCGGAGCCGGGTGGACGAGAACTCGATATCGAGCCGGAATCCGCCGTCGCACAGGTCCTCGACGGCCTGGTCGAAGCCAAGGACGATCAAGGCGCCGGTCCGGCCGCGAAGGATGCGTTCCAAGCCGTCGCGCAGCGGCGTCCCCGGGGCCACCCTGGCCAGCACGGCACGATGCGCGGCAACGCTCGTGCGATCCTCCACCCCGGCCCTCCCTCGGCGTCCCGACGCCCGAGTCTAGGACCGGTCGGTCACGCCGAGGTCACCCGCCGGGGATGACCCGGACGCAGGGTCAGCCAGTCAGCTCCCCGTCCGTCCCCGAACTGCCTGTGGAGCCGGTGCCCGATCCACCACGGTGCATCCAGCGGACCACGCCCTCGCCACCGGCCAGGCCCAGGGCCTCGGTCAGCGTGGCGGCCTCGATGACGCGCATGCCGCGCGGCCGGTCGGCGGCCGCCCCCGGTGGCACGAT
>JBIOVW010000781.1:0-10439 GCA_044867945.1 Nakamurella sp.
GCCATGGGTCATCGGGGGTCACCGAGCCATTCTGCCGGTCGCCGGAACTCGACATGTCCGAAAGCGGATCATTGGGTAGACTGCCCGATTCTGATTGTTCATCGGATTCACCTATTCAACTCACAGGGCCAATAGGTATGGTGCGGATCACGACCAACCTTCAAGGAGGACGGATGGCATTTCCGGCGCTCACCTCGGTGCAAGCGGCGCGCGACATTCGCTACGGCGGAACGACTGCAGTCCCTACAGGAGCTCCCGGAAGGATCGTCAACCTCCAACCCGGTTGGGGGCCGACCACCTACACGGTCGAGTTCACCCCCGACGCCGGCTCCACGGTCACCCTGGTGGGCCTGAAGGACAGCGACCTGCAATCTCGCTGATCGCGGTTCCGCTCGGG
The DNA here is from genome assembly GCA_044867945.1 of Nakamurella sp. GTDB lineage: Bacteria > Actinomycetota > Actinomycetes > Mycobacteriales > Nakamurellaceae > Nakamurella. Next base: position 398 of record JBIOVW010000781.1, read on the forward strand.
TCATCGAGGGGTCGACCCGGACCCACTTTCCCGTGACGGCCGTCGCGGCGCCCACCCGGCGCGCGGCGGCCGTCATGCTGTTCACGGAGCCCGCCGGTCGGGACCTATGGCCCTCGTGCGCTGCCCGTGCCGTGCCGAGACTGGTGCTGACCGGTTCGGCGTGATGAGCCGGTCGCCGAGCGAGCATGTCAGGAGCGGGAACATGACCAGGCCACGCACCGCGCAACCCTTCGATCCGGTCGCCCGGATCATGGCCACCTCGGTCGCCACCATCGACGCCGCCGCCAGCTGGGACGACGCTCTGGCCGAGCTGGCCGGCAATCGGATCGGCGCCGTCCTGCTCGTCGACGACAACGACAGGATCGGCCTGGTGTCCGAGCGCGACCTGATAACAGCCCTGGCCGACGGCGAACGCGATCTGGACTCCCGACAGGTCGGTGAGATCGCGACATTCGACCTGATCTGGACCGCCCCCGACGACTCGATCAGCGATGCCGGGACGGCGATGGTGGACGCCGAGATCCGACACCTGCCGGTCGGCAACGGGCGCGAGGTGCTGGGCATCGTGTCGGCCCGCGACGTGCTCGCTGTGCTGGTGGCTGCCCAGCGGGAGGCGGTGGCGGCGGTCTGACCGGACGCGCCTGTCCGCGCTGACCGGACGCGGCTGCCCGCGCCTCACCCGGACGCGCCTGTCCGCGCCTCTACCCGTGTTGATCATGGCGCCCTGCCGACGACACGCCGACGAATCCGACGACACGCCGAGTTCGGCACGGCAGAGCGCCATGATCAACTCTGAGGGGTTCAGGGGGAGGCCGGGGGTTCAGGTGGTTTCAGGGGTAGGCCGGTTGCTCCCGAACCGAAGCCTCGACACGTGCTGCTGGGCCAGTCGTCGCAGGGCCAGGATCAGCGGTTCGTTGAGCACGGTGCCCAGCACGACGTAGCGCACCGCCGCCTCGGCCGAATCGGTGGGCAAGTGATCGAGTTCGGTCGTGGCGACCTGCAGCATGACCTGGGCGTACCGGTCGATGATGTCGGCCGGCGGCTCGAAGCCGGCGGCGTCGATCGCCTCGAGCGCGTCCAGCAGGGCGGCCCGGCTGTCCCGATCCTCGGCCGAGATGCTCCATTCCCATCGCTTCAGCATTTCCTCGACGCGAGACAGGTCCCGGTCCGGATCCGCCGACTTGACCAGCGTCCCGTGCGCGATGCCGAGCAGCTCGATGCTCGGCTCCTCGGCGTCGTCGATCGCGTCCAGCACCCGTCGCGTCCTGGCCACGGACAGACCGGCCGGGCCGAGCAGCGCGCGGATCAGCCGCAGCCGGGCCACATGCGTGTCGTCGTACTGGGCCTGTGTCGGCGACGTGCGAAGGCCGTCGTGCAGGAGCTTCTCGCGCAGGTAGTACTTGATCGTCGCCGTCGGGACGCAACTGACCCGGGATAGCTCGGAGATCCGCACACTACCTCCTTGACATTGGATAGCTGCACTCTCCATTATTGGAGAGCGTCACTATCTTATCGAGAGGGGACGGACATGTCTCGCATCCAACCCGGCCGGATGACCCATCAGCACGAGGGCTCCCTGGTGGTGTTCAACATCGGCATGACGATCAACAGGTGGTACCGACCCGACCTGTGGTGGCCGGTCTTCGCCGCCATGCCCGGCATGCTCGCCGAGCTGGCCAAGAACCCCGAGTCCGGCCTCCTCGGTTACCGGCTGCTGTTCGGCCGGCGCGGTCCTACCGTGATCCAGTACTGGGAGTCCTCCGACAAGCTCTACGCCTACGCGTCCGCGCCCGATGCCCGGCACCGGCCGGCCTGGGCTGCGTACAACCGCCGCGCCCGTAAGGCCAAGGGTGCCGTCGGCGTCTTCCACGAAACCTACGAGATCCGGCGGGCGGAGACCGTCTACGTGTCCACCCCGCTGATGGGGCTGGCCAAGGCCACCGAATCGGTGCCGGTCGGACCACGCTCGGACCGGGCGAGCCGGCGGCTGGCGGGCGGGACGACCGGCACACCCACCCGACGCGAACGCGTCGCCTGACTGCGGGCGGTCGGCGCCGGCCCGACCGGAGGATGGTCCCGGGTCGCGGGAGATCCGCGCATCGGGCATCCCCCGGTCGGGTGGCGTCGCTCCGCTACTCGGACCGGCGGGCGGTCACCAGCAGGTACTCCCAGTGCATCGTGCCGGTGTCGGCGCCGGCGTCCCGGGCCAGCTGCGCCAGGGCGCGATCGAGCGCGGCCTCGCGGGCGGGGTCGTCGGCGATGTTGCGGTATGCGGCGATGGTCGGGCCGTAGAACTCCTTGAAGAAGTCGCGGAAGTGCTCCGCGTTGGCGAATCGATCGACCGGGAGCAGGCGCCGCTCGGCCCGCAGGTCGGTGACCCGGTCGCCGAAGAGTTCGCGCACGTGCAGCTCGGTGCCCCACAGCGGGCCGGGTTGGGCACCGGGCGGGGGCGCCGGGACGAACTCACGCATGACACCGAACATCCGGCCGATGAAGCCTTCCGGGGTCCAGTTGATCAGGGCGATCGTGCCGCCGGGCCGGGTCACCCTGGCCAGTTCGTCGGCGACGGGCTGGTGGAACGGGGCGAACATCACCCCGACGCACGAGATCACCGTGTCGAATTCGCCCTCGCCGAACGGCAGGAACTCGGCGTCCGCCTCCACCCAGGTCAGGCTCAGCCCACGTTCGGTCGCGTGGTGCTCACCGATGTCCAGCAGCTCCGGCGTGAGGTCGGAGGCGGTCACCGTCGCGCCGCGCTCCGCCGCCGGAATGCTCGCGTTGCCGGATCCGGCGGCCACGTCAAGCACCGACTGCCCCGGCCCGATGCCGGCCGCGTCCACGATGACCGGCCCCAGTCCCCCGACGACCTCGGAGGCCACCGCGTCGTAGTTGCCGAACGCCCACATCGCCTTGTGCTTCAGCTTGATGGGGCTCTGCGCAGGTGCCTGCGTCATGTCGGTTCTCCTTGTCCCACAACCCTCGTCCACCGACCGTTTCGGTGACAATGGAAAAGATAGGGAGCACCGCGCTGTGCGGGCATCGGTGCGTGCGCGCAATTGCCGACACGAGCGCTGGGCGCGGACTGGGTACCTGCGCGTAGCCTGGCTGTCAGCCGGCGAGCAGTCGGGCCACGGCTGCGGTCCTGGCGGCCTTGCCCTGCACGTCGAGCTTGGCGTAGATGTTCTGCAGGTGCCGTTCGACGGTGCGCACACTCAGCGACAGTTCGCGGGCGATGTCCTCGTTGTCCCGGCCGTCCGCGGCCAGCGTCAGCACCTCCAGCTCACGGCTCGAGAGTACCTGCGACAGCGGCGGTTTCGTATTCGTCGGGGCTGGCTTGCGGTCGTCCGAGAGGAAATCGCGGACCTCGGCGACGAACACCGGCCAGGCCGGCTCGTCCGCGAGCAGGATGTGGTTCTTACTGTGCATCGGGACCAACCGGGCACCCGGGATGTTGGTCGTCAGGTGCCGCGCATGCTCGAAGTTGTTCAGGCGGTCGTACAACGAGTGCAGGACCAGGGTCGGCACCGCCAGCTCCGGCATGATCGCGCTGGCGTCGGCCCACTTGCGCTGCTGCCGGGCCAGCGCCGCGGTCCGCGGAGATACCGACACCCGCAGCAGCTCGTCCAGCCAGCCGAGCTGCTCCTCGGTCGCATCGGGAATCATCTGCGTGCTGAATACCCGGCGGAAGGTGCCCTCGGGTCGGCCCCAGCCGGCCTTGATCAGGTGCTCGAAGGCGTCCTCGAGGGCCAGGTCGTCGTCGGTGATGCCGTGCAGCGGGTTGGCGTAGCTGTCGTAGAAGATCAGCCGGGTGACCCGGTGCGGGTGCCGGTGGGCATAGGTGATGGCCACCGGCCCGCCCTGCGCCATCGCCATCAGCGCGAAGGTGTCGAAGCCGGCGTCGTCGGCGACCGCCTGCAGATCCCCGAGGCGGGCATCCAGGGTGAAGTCGGTGACGTCCCAGTCAGACAGCCCGTGGCCGCGCTCGTCGAATCTGATGACGGTGGCGAACTCACCGAGGTCGGACAGGAAGTGCCGCCACACCGGGCTCTCCCAGTCGTGCTGCAGGTGGGAGAGCCAACAGGTGGAGATGAGCAGTGGCGGGCCGTTGCCGTGCACGGCGTAGGCGACGCGGACCCCGTCGGGTGCCCGGCAGAACCGGATCCTCTGGTGCGGATTGCCCGCCCGGTTGGTGGCGGGCATCCCCCGATAGTAGTCCGCCTCGTCCTCAACCAATACGCAGGGTGACCTGCGGTGTGGTCTCACCGGCGCCCCGGACCGAATAGACGTACGGCGTGTCGGGCAGCAGTCCGATGTCGGTGAAGCCGGTTCCGGTCACTGTCGCGATCCGCTCCCCCGCCTCACCGCGCAGGACCTCGTAGGTGGTGTTCGAGTCGCCGTCCCAGCCGAGGGTGATCGTGCTGGACGTGCTGCCGGTGGCCCGTAGGTTGCGCGGCGCGGCGCCGGACGGGGTGGTCGGTGCCGTGCTGGTGGTCGGTGCGGTCGTGGTCGTGCTGCCGGGGATGACGGTGATCTGCTGGGTGACCCCGCCGGGACCGCGTATCGAGTAGACGTACGGCACGTTCCGGGCCAGACCGCCGTCGGTGTAGGTGTTCCCGGTGCTGGTGGCGATCCGCACGCCCGCCTCGCCGCGCAGGATCTCGTAGGTCGCACCGGCGTCCCCGTCCCAGGTGAGGGTGGCGCTGTCGGCCGTGGTGGTGATCCGCAGGTTTGTCGGGCCCTGGCCGGTGCCAGGTGTGGTCGGGGTCGTCGGTGTGGTCGGGGTGGTCGGCGTCGTCGGGGTTGTCGGTGTGGTCGGCGTGGTGGGGGGCACGTCCGCGCCGGGGTATTCGATCACCATCGCCGGCTCGGTGACCTCCGCGGGTGTGGGATCGCCGGTGTCGTTGACGACGTGGTCGATGATGCCGGCCTTGAGCTGCACGGTCAGCAGGTGGTGCAGCCGCACCCCGGACTTGACCGGCACCTCGAACGCATGGCTCAGGTGGATGGACGGGTCGACGTTGGTGTAGATGTACGCGCCGCCGGCCCACAGTTCGTGCGAGTTCACTGAGTCGGCGACCTTGTAGGCGGCGTAGCCCAGGGCGTCGGGCCGCCACGCCTGCTGGTTCGGCGGGTCGTAGGGCAGCTCGTTCTGGAAGAACACCACTCTGCCGTTCTCGCCGTTCCAGACGAGGTTGTACTTGCGCCAGTGCTCGACGAAAAGACCGGTGCCGGTGACGTTGTCGCCGTTCACCAGGAGTCCCACCTCGCCCGGGCTGACGTCCCAGCCGACGCTGCCCGGCACTCCGTGGTCGCCGCGCCAGAGCCAGGTGTGGTCGATCAGCACGTTGTCGCTGTTGATCACCAGGCCGTTGTCGGTTCGGCCCACGTGCGGGCCGCCGACCCGCATGAAGACGTCGGACAGCGTGGTCGGATCACTGGTTGTACATGCCGTGCAGGCGTTCTTGGCCGTGCCGACCGTCATCAGCGCGGGCGAGTTGACGGTGCCTGCGTCGATCATGACGCCCGCCACGACGACTCCCGGCACGTCGCCGACGGTCAGCGGCACCGACCCGTTCACCGCGGTGAGGGTCGCCATCCCCAGCCCGAGCACGACGGTGTCGGACCGGGTGACCTGGATGCTCTGCCCGACGTCGTATACCCCCGGGGTCAGCAACAGGTGCCGACCCGAGTTCAGGGCCGCGTTGATGGTGGCGACCGAGTCGGTCGGTTTCGCCACGAAGAACTGCGTCAGCGGGATCGAGCTGCCCGGCGTGCCGGCGCCGTCCCAGCTGACGCCGGCGGAATCGGTCCGGGCGTCGGGTACGAAGACCTGGTAGGCGCCCGCGGAATCCACATACAGATAGGGCTTCTCGCGGCTCAGCGCGGTGGTCGGCAGGTTCGTGTAGGAACCGAGACGGTTGTTGTCGGACGGCTGGACCACCCCGAAGTTGGTGGCCGGTGCGCCGGTGACGCCCGAGAACACCTGGTTCCACACGCCGTTGGACCAGCCGCCGACGGTGGAGTTCCGGACGAAGTACTGCTGCTGCGACCCGTTGACCACCTGGGCCGGCACCTTCGAGTCGGCGATGTAGCCGCCGCTGGCCCACTGCGGCCCCTTGGTGCAGTAGTCCATCAGGCTCAACGGTCCGTTGATGTTCACCCGGCGCATCGGCGAGGACTGCGAGGCCGCCCAGAACATCGCGGAGCGCCGGCAGTCGTCGGATCCGCCGGCGACGTTGACGGTCAGGTTGGACAGCGAGCGCCAGAAGTTGTTCAGGGCGACGCAGTAGTCTTGGCCCGGCTCCGTCGGGTGATCCAGGCAGCGGTTGAAGACGTCGATCCGGCCGTTGATGGTGACGTCGGTCGGATTCTTGCCCAGGCCGGCGACCTCGGTGTAGTAGCCGACCTGGATGCTCAGCGGATTCGCGGCCGAGCCGTAGGTGCCCGGCTTGAACAGCAGGGCGTAGCGGTTCGTGCCCATCTCGTCGTCGACCTGCTGGGTTTTGTTCGCGTCGACCTGCTGCTGGATGTCGGTGATCGGCATGCTCGGGTCGAAGATCTTCACGTTCGGACCCAGGTCCATCGGCCCCGCGATCGCGGCGGCCGGTGCTGCGGTGGTGGTTTCAGCAGTTGCAGGGACACCGGCAAAGGCGACGGTCAGCAGCGTGAGCGCAGCGACGGTCAAGGCGGCGAAACGGGTCCGATGACTCATTCGCCTCCTGCTCCGCGTCCTGGGCCGATCGGGCCCTGGACTCGACTGCGAATGGACCACCGACATTGGCGACCGCCTCTCCCCTTCGTTGGGTGTCGGCGCCCCACCCGACCCCAAAGCGGGTGGGAGCGCTTCCAGTGGGTTGACCATAGTGACGGAGACGTCCACCCGCGAGTCGGAGACCATCCCTGCCTCGGCGAGACCGTCGGTGGGCGAGACATTCTCGCCGGGACCGCAGCACTGGGTGACGGTTGGTGTGGTGATCCGCGGCAGGCGCGCACCTTGATCACCCGTGCTGCCTGCGCAGGTTCAGCGATGATCACGCTCGGCGAAAGGCTCAGTGCGAACGAGCGCAATCCCAGCCGTGCGGGTGAACGTGCCATGGTTCGCCCGCGGCAGCGCGGTGCTGCGGCGCGTTCGCGCGGATTTTCTGCGGTACCGCGAACATCCGGTCACGCCGGGCGACCGTATGTTCCGCGGACACCCCCAAGGCCGTCCTGCGAGGTTGCTCGCGACACGCGTGCGAGTCGTCACAACAGCGTGTTAGCTGGGTTGGCAAGATTTCAGCTAACCTTGCTAACAAGATCGACTTGCCACCGCGGGTCGTCGACATAAGTCCAGGTCACAGCGGGGTTGCCCCGGAGACGGAGAGAGGCTATGCGCATCGAGCGGACGGGCGGATCCGACCTGCCCCCGGGGCTGCCCACGGTGCAGGCTCCGGCGATGCGGCGGGCGGTCATCTGTGATCGCGACCGGCTCACCCGGCAGGCGGTGACGCTCATCATGGCGGACGACGGATTCCAGGTCGTCGGCGAGGCGGCGGACCCCGGGCAGGCCGTCGTGCTCAACCGCGACCTGCGTCCGGACGTTGTCGTCCTCGGCATCGTGCCCGGCGCCGACGACCTGCGGGCGCTGGCCGAGATCACCGGTCAGCGCTCGGCTCCGGTGGTGGTGCTGGCCGCCGACTCCACCCCGGAGCAGGTTGCCGGGGTGCGGGACGCCGGCGCGGCGGCCTACCTGACCAGACCGCCGAGCCGGGCCGCCCTGGTGCCGGCCGTGGAGGTGGCTCTCGCCCGGTTCGCCGAGATGGCCCGCCTCGCCGCCGAAGTGGAGGCGGCCGGCCGGAGGCTGGAGGACCGCAAGATCATCGAACGGGCCAAGGGTCTGCTGATGACCCATCGCCGGATGAGCGAGCCCGAGGCGTTTCGGTGGATCCAGCGCACCGCGATGGACCGGCGCAAGTCATCGGCGGCGATCGCCGCGCAGGTGGTCGCGGAACTCGGCGAGCCGCGGATCCGGGCCGCCTCCTGACCACATCCTCGACCCGGCGTCGGGGCGGTCAGGACCCGGCCTTGCGCAGCACCGGTCGCAGGGTCTCCAGCACGGTGGCGTCGTCGATGGTGGACGGCACCGGGGCGTCGACGCCGTCGGCGATCTGCCGCATGGTGCGGCGCAGGATCTTGCCCGACCGGGTCTTGGGCAGTGCCGGCACCACGGACACCTCTCGAAGGGCGGCTACGGCGCCGATCTGGGCGCGGACCATCGCGACCAACTCCGCCTCCACGCCGGCCGGGTCGCGGTCGACGCCGGCCTTGAGCACGACGAACCCGCGGGGCACCTGACCCTTGAGCGCGTCGGCGACACCGATCACCGCGCACTCGGCGACGTCGGGGTGCCCGGCCAGCACCTCCTCCATGCCGCCGGTCGAGAGCCGGTGCCCGGCCACGTTGATCACGTCGTCGGTGCGGCCCATCACGAACAGGTACCCGTCCTGGTCGAGGTGGCCACCGTCGCCGGTCAGGTAGTAGCCGGGGTAGGTGGCCAGGTACGAGCGCAGGTACCGCTCGTCGTCCTGCCAGAGGGTGGGCAGGGCGCCGGGCGGCAGCGGCAGCCTGAGCGCGATCGCCCCGTCCTGCCCGGCCGGCATCTCGTCCCCGGAGGCGTCCAGGATCCGCACGTCCCAGCCGGGCATCGGCCGGGTCGGTGATCCGGGTTTGATCGGCAGCAACTCGATGCCGGCCGGGTCGCCCACGATCGCCCACCCGGTCTCGGTCTGCCACCAGTGGTCGATCACCGGAATGCGCAGCAGCTCGGACGCCCACCGGTAGGTCTCCGGGTCCAGCCGCTCCCCGGCCAGGAACAAGTACTTCAGGCCGGACACGTCGTGCCGCCCGACGAACTCGCCGGTCGGGTCGGCCTTGCGGATCGCCCGGAACGCGGTCGGCGCGGTGAACAAGCTCTTCACCCCGTGGTCTGCGACGATCCGCCAGAACTGGCCGGCGTCCGGGGTGCCGACCGGCTTGCCCTCGTACAGCACGGTGGTGGCGCCGACCAGCAGCGGCCCGTAGACGATGTAGGAATGGCCGACGACCCAGCCGACGTCCGAGGCGGTGAACATGACCTCGCCAGGGCCGATGTCGTACAGGCCGCGCATCGACCAGGCCAGCGCGACTGCATAGCCGCCGCCGTCGCGGACCACGCCCTTGGGCTTTCCGGTGGTGCCGGAGGTGTACAGGATGTACAGCGGGTCGGTCGCCTTCACCGGCACCGGATCCACCGGTGACGCCGTCGACATCGCCCGGTCCCAGTCGACGTCCCGCCGGCCCATCGTCGCGGCCACCTGCGGACGCTGCTTGATCACACAGGCCTCGGGCTGGTGCGCGGCGATCTCGATGGCCTGGTCCAGCAGCGGCTTGTACTCGATGACGCGCTGCACCTCGATGCCGCAGGAAGCGGACACGATCACCTTCGGTCCGGCGTCGTCGATGCGGGCCGCCAGCTCGCGCGGGGCGAACCCGCCGAACACGACCGAATGGATGGCGCCCAGCCGGGCGCAGGCGAGCATCGCGATCACCGCCTCCGGGATCATCGGCAGGTACACCACGACCCGGTCGCCCCGGTCGACGCCCAGTCCGGCCAGCACCCCGGCGAACCGAGCGACCTCGTCCCGCAGTTCCCGGTAGGTGTAGCGGGTGACGGCGCCGGTCACCGGGCTGTCGTGGACCAGCGCGGGCTGCTCGCCCCGGCCGGCGGCCACGTGCCGGTCCAGCGCGTTCGCGCACACGTTCAGCTCGCCGTCCGGGAACCAGCGGTACAGGGGTGCGTTCGTCGAGTCCAGCGCCCGGGACGGGGTGACGGTCCAGTCGACGGCCCCCGACGCGTCCAGCCAGAACGATTCGGGGTCCTCCAGGCTCGCCTGCCGGATCTGCTCGTACGCGCCCATCCACTGGCCTCCTTGTCACCTGGTACGAGGACCGTGCTGGACAATCCGGCTCCTGCGTCGCCGGAATGTCTGCGCCCGGTCCTACTGTGCTCGATGGCGGCCTCGCA
>JBIOVW010000782.1:0-4127 GCA_044867945.1 Nakamurella sp.
GCCCCACCAGCCTTGCCAACGCCGCCATGCTCTGCGGTTATCACCACACCCTGATCCACCAGGGCGACTGGCAAATCCGGATGGCCAAAGACGGCCACCCCGAAGTCATCCCACCCACCTGGATCGATCCTGACCAACGCCCACGCCGCAACCAGCTGCACCGGCTCCGGCAGTGACTGCGTCGCCCACGCGGGACGAGCAATCGACCTGCGTCGGCGGCGCATCGCCGAAGCGGCGATCGGGTCCGCCGGGTCGCGGAGTCGCACGCAAGGCCACCCGGGGCCGCGGGCCGGCCTGGCATGGGCGGCTCACCCCGGGCGCGGGGATGACGGGCGGCTCAAGGCGCCGGTTACCTCCCGCCGGACAAGGCTCTCGCGCACCGCCTGGACTCACATCGGCCCATGGCGGCAAATAGGCAATAGGGTCGGGCGATGCGCTATGTGGCGATCGGGGACAGCTTCACCGAGGGTGTCGGCGATGAGCGGGCGGACGGGAGCCCCCGCGGCTGGGCGGATCGGGTGGCCGAGGGTCTGGCCACGGCCGCCGGCGAACCGGTGCTGTACGCCAACCTGGCCATCCGCGGCCGGAAGCTCGGCCCCATTGTCGACGAGCAACTCGCGCCGGCGCTCGCCCTCGAACCGACACTGATGACATTCAACGGTGGCGGAAACGACATCATGCGCCGGCACGTCGACCTGCCGCGGATCGTGGACCTGTCCCGTCAGGTCGTCCAGCGGTGCCGGGACACGGGGATTGAGCTCATCCTGCTGGCCGGACCCGATCCGACCGCGCACATTCCCATGGGCCGCGTCGTTCACCGGCGCGGCGAACTCCTCACCAACGAGATCACCGCGATCGCCGACGAGTTCGGGATCCCGTTCGTCGACATGTGGCACGACCTGGAGATCCGTCGCCCCGGATACTGGGTGGCCGACCGCATCCACCTGAATTTCAACGGGCACCGGCGGGTCGCCGGTCGGGTTCTGACCGCACTCGGCCACCCTCCGACGACACGTCCCGGCCAGGTAGCGGATCCTCGGCGCAGCCTGTCCGAGCACCTGGTCTTCTACCGGGAGCACGTCGGCCCGTGGGTCCGGCGGCGGATCCAGGGTCGGTCGTCCGGTGATCATCGCAGCGCGAAACACCCGACCTACGTCACGGTCTCGCCGGCGATGCTGGGCCAGGGCGGCTGATCGACCGGTTCGACGGGTGGCTGGGCCCGCCGGCCGCCCATGGACGCGACCAGCAGGGTCTCCAGCCGGTCGATCTTGTCCGCGAGTCCTTGGACGTGGGCCGCGGTCGCCGACTGACCGGCTTGCTCCTCGGCGGCGACCCGTTCGACCAACCAGGACGCGATGGTGGCGGTCACCGTGCCGAGCAGCGCGATGCCGCACACCATCATGGCGATCGCGATGCAGCGGCCCTCGACGGTCACCGGGTACAGATCGCCGTACCCGACCGTGGTGATCGTGACGCACGCCCACCACAGGGCGTCGCCGTAGGTGATGATGTCCGCGCCCGGCGCATACCGCTCGGCGTCGAAGACGGCCAGCGACGCGACGAGGACGAGCAACGTCGTCGTCGCCGCCGCGTAGGTCACCACCCGGCCGCGCAGGGCGGTGCCGGCGGCCCGCTGGAACACGGTGAACAGGGTCAGCAGGCGCACCAGCCGCAGCGGCCGGAGCATCGGCAGCACCACGACCAGCAGCGACAACAGATTCCGGAAGAACCATCTGCGCCGGTTGGTGGCCAGCCGAAGCCGGACCACGTAGTCGACCGCGAACACCAGCCAGCAACCCAGGTTCACCAGCTGGCTGGCGACCAACACCGCGCCCTGCGGTTCGGCCAGCACCTGGAAGGCATAGGTGACCCCGAACAGCACGGCCACCCCCATCAGCGGCCATTCCATCGAGCGGGTCCAGGCCCGGAACGCCGGTGTCTGTTCCTCGGAGTCCGTGATCACCATCGATGCAGGATCGCACGACGAACCTGCCGCGAAACCCGGCATTCGTCAGGTGAGCGGGCCGAATACCCGATCCGGCGACAACCCACCCAGGTCGAGTCCGTCGAGCACGTCCAGCAGCTGCTTCTCCCCTGGTCGGCCGAGCTTGCGAGGCCGCCATCAAGCACCGCAGGACCGGGCGCAGACAACCCGGCGACGGAGGAGCCTGGTTGTTCAGCGCGGTCCTCTACGGAAGTGCGTGGTCATCACCGCCTCGACGCCGTCCAGGTGCTGCAACATCGTCGCGGGTGGATCGTCAGAACCCATCGAGTGGCGGAGATCGCCGAGAAGGTGTCGGATCATTCGGTGGTCCCGCGACAGGTGGCCGACCGCCTCCGCGAGCTCCGGATGCTGCTCGACCAGCCGGGGGAACAGCGCCGTGTCCTCACCCTCGTGATGTCCGTCCAGTGCGGTGCAGAACGCCCAGCAGTAGGTCAGCGGGTCCGACAGGCCGGAGGACACGTCCTCGACTGCACCTGCCTCGATCGACTCCCGGGCGATGACCAGCGCATCCGCCAACCGCTGGTGCACCCGACGCATCTCGCGAGCCCACGCGACCACCCTGATCTGCTCCATCGCGTCAGACCCTACCCACCACCCCGGATATATCCGCTACAACCTTCAACAAACTGTTGACACGCATGCCGCACGGTTGTAACTTTCACTGCAAGAGATTTTCCTTCCACCAAGCGGAAGAACAACGGCAATGCTGCCGACATGACAGGAGCGTCTCGACGATGAGCCTTTCCACCCACGTGCTGGACGCCAGCCTGGGTCGCCCCGCTCAGGGCGTGCCGATTCAACTCAAACGCAGCGGTGACACGACGGCAGGCACCGCTGCAACCCCCATCTTCACCGCCTCCACCGACGCCGACGGTCGCTATCGCCACCAGGAAGACGGAAAGGATGTTCAACTCGCGGCCGGTATCTACGAACTGGCCTTCGACACCGCGGCCTATTTCGCCGCGTCCGGCCAGACCGGGTTCTACCCGAAGGTCACGGTGACATTCCAGATCACGGACGCCACCGCGCACCACCACGTTCCACTGTTGCTGTCCCCGTTCGCATTTTCGACCTACCGAGGGAGCTAGGTTCCATGAGTGTCACACTCGGCCACAACCAGTACGGCAAGGCAGAAACCCGCGTCGTCCGCGTCTACCGGGATTCCGATCCGCACGAGATCGCCGACTACAACGTCAGCGTCGCGCTGTCCGGTGATTTCGAGGACATCCACCGCACCGGCGACAACAGCAACTGCCTGACCACCGACGCCACCAAGAACACGGTGAACGCGTTCGCCAAGGAGTACGGCGAGGCCGCCCGCCAGCCGGAGTCGTTCGGGATCGCGCTGGCCAAGCACTTCGTCGACGACACCGCCCCGGTGTCCCGCGCCCGGATCAAGCTCGAGATGTACCCGTGGAAGCGGCTCTCGCACGACGGCACGCCGCACCCGCACGCCTTCGCCAGGGACGGTGGCTACGTGCGCACCGCCACGGTCACCTACGACGGCACCAACCTGTGGGTGGTCTCCGGGGTCAGCGACTACACGGTACTCAAGACCACCGACTCCGAGTTCTGGGGCTTCCTGCAGGACCGCTACACCACCCTGAAGCCCACCAACGACCGGGTGATGGCCACCTCGGTGACCGGGCAGTGGTGGCACACCGACAGCAATGCCGACTGGAGCAAGTCCTACGACCAGGCGGTGGCCACCATGAGCAGCGTCTTCGCCGGCCACCACAGCCTCGCGCTGCAGCAGACCATGTTCGCCATGGGCGAGGCGATGATCGCCGAGCAGCCGGAGATCGGCGAGGTCCGCTTCTCACTGCCCAACAAGCACCACTTCGTGCTCGACCTGAGCGCCTACGGCCTGGAGAACCCGAACGAGGTCTTCCACGCCGACGACCGGCCCTACGGCTTCATCGAGGGCACCATCCACAACGACGACGCTCCTGCGCCGGGCCTCGCGTTCGATCCGGGCCAGGGCTGGTAAGTGACGATGGCGCACACCGAAGAGAACTTCTCCGGGCAGGAAGGGGTTGCCCTGCTGCCCGACGGGACGCATCCGGTCGACGAGGTGCTCAAGCCCGCACCCATGCTGATCTACGGTTTGCAACACGTGATG
>JBIOVW010000783.1:0-5886 GCA_044867945.1 Nakamurella sp.
AGCAGATCGGCCTCGAGTGAGGACGGGACGCATTCGACGAACATTCCGGGGTGGTTCCATGCGCGGTCGGTGGCGCCGATCGGGTCGGTGTAGGTCTTGAGCGGTTGCGCCGCCATCCTGCTGTTGACCCAGGCGGCGTCGCGGGGATCGGTGACTCCGTAGCGCGAGGCGTCCGCGGGAGGGATGTACCAGCCCTCGCCGGTCTCGTCGGCCAGGGCGATCATCGCGGCGGCCCGCTCGGGCCCGTTGAGGTCGAAGACGGACTCGCCGTCCCTGGGCAGGTGGCCGTCGAGCAGGACGAGGAATCGGACGCGGTCGGCGATCCGTTCCATGGCGCCGCTGACCACCATTCCGCCGTAGCTGTGGCCGACGAGGACGGCATTCTGGATGTCCTCGTACTCGAAGACGGACACCAGGTCCTGGATGTGGGTGTCCAGGCCGATGTGTGGGTCGAGCAGGTGGGCGCGTTCGCCCATGCCGGTCAGCGTCGGTGTGAAGACCTCGTGGCCGGCGGCCCGGAGACGGGTCGCGACGGGTCGCCAGCACCAGCCGCCGTGGCGGCCGCCGTGCACCAGCACGAACGGCGGAACCTTCGGCGGACCGGCGGATGTTGCTGCCGACATTCGGATCACCTTCATTCTGTCCACCGGGCTCGACGCGGCGTGAAGTGACCCGGGCGACGGCGGGAGCTGGCTGCCGCACCGTCGCCCGGGTGTCTGGGGAACTCAGCCGATGACCGACTTGTACTCGAGGAACTCCTCGATGCCGTACTTGCCCATCTCGCGGCCGATGCCGGAGAGCTTGAATCCGCCGTGGGGGGCGCGCATGTCGATCGGGGTGCCGTTGATCCGGATGCGTCCGGTGCGGACCCGGGTGGCCAGCTGTCGGGCGCGGGCCGGGTCGCCGCACCAGATCCCGCCGGCCAGGCCGTACTGGGAGTCGTTGGCGATGGCGATCGCGTCGGTTTCGTCGTCGAACCCGATGATGATGACCACGGGCCCGAAGACCTCGTCCTGGGCCAGGCGGTCGGAGTTCTGGCCCGAGAAGACGGTGGGCCGGACGAAGTAGCCGCGGTCCAGACCCTCGGGTGCCTCCGGGCCGCCGGTGAGCAGCCGGACGCCGTCGTCGATCGCGCGGTTGATGTGGGCGCGGACCCGGTCCCGCTGGACCGCCGAGACGACCGGGCCGAGAGTGGTGGCGGGGTCGAACGGGTCGCCCAGCACGTAGCTCTCGGCGGTGGCGACGGCGAGCGCCTCGGCCTCGGCCAGCCGGCTCTTGGGCACCAGGATGCGGGTGAGTCCGCCGCAGACCTGGCCGGCGTTGCGGAAGGCGTCGGCGATGCCGGTGCTGATCGCGGTCGGCAGGTCGGCGTCCTCGCAGATCAGGTTGGCGGACTTGCCGCCGAGCTCGAGGGCGACCCGCTTGACCGACCGGGAGGCCAGTTCCATGACCCGGCTGCCGGCGCGCACCGAGCCGGTCAGCGAGGCGACGTCAACCGCGGGATGCAGCACGATGGCCTCGCCGACCTCGGGGCCGGTTCCGGAGACCAGGTTGACCACGCCGTCGGGCAGTCCGGCTTCGGTGGCAACGTCGGCGAAGACGTACGAGGTCAGGGGGGCGACCTCGCTGCCCTTGACCACCACTGTGCAGCCGGCCGCGATGGCCGCGCCGGCCTTGAGGACGACGGAGCGCAGCGGTCCGTTCCAGGCACAGAGCGCGCCGACCACACCGGCCGCCTCGCGGCGAACGACCGCCGTGCCCACGTTCTCCTCCCACGCGATCTCGCCCATGACGTCGGCGAAGTTGTCCAGATCCGCGACCGACACGTCGGTCTGCGAGGAACACGCCGCGGAGATGGGCGTACCGATCTCGGTGACCATGGTGCGGGTGAGCTCGTCGGAGCGGCTCTCGAGGATGCGGGCGATGCGGCGCAGCACCGCGGTCCGCTCCTCGACCGGCGTCTGGGACCACTGGTCGAACGCGTCGCCGGCGGCGCGGGCCGCCAGGTCCACGTCCTCGACGGTGCCGCGGGGAACCGATGCGATGGTCTCCTCGGTGGCCGGGTTGACCACGGGGATGGACTCGGTGGCTGTCGAGTCGACCCACTTGCCGTTGACGAAGATCTGCCGATGTTCGATCACGTCCGCTCCTTCGCGATAACGCGGGAGTCGGCACACGAGCCGACCCACCTTGAGATAGATCGGATATCCGAACTATCGTTCCTGACTAGGAACCGAACCTAGCGCATCCCGAGGCCGTTGTCCATGGTTTGCCGAGCTTGATTCCGTCCCGGCTCGGACCGTGGCCACCACTCCCCCGACAAGCACGCGGCCTCTTGACCCGGTCACCCTCTGGACAGTAACCTAGGTCGTAAGTACGAATTGGCGATCGTATATACGAGCAGAGGAAACGCTCAGCGATTCCCGGCCGTCCGGGTTTGATCGGTGAGTTGATGACTGTTCCAGTCCCGGCCGTCAACGAGTCCACCACAGCCAGTCCACCACAGCAGCAACTCATGAACGGAGGTGAGGAGCCGATGTCAGCCCTCAAAGGTGTCAAGGTCGTCTGCGTGGGGCAGTTCTACTTCGCCCCCTACTGCTCGATGCTGCTGGCGCGCCTCGGTGCGGACGTCATCAAGATCGAGGCTCCCGCCGGAGATCCCTACCGTCGGCTGCCCACGGCCGACGCCGAGGGCACCTCCGTGCAGTTCAGCATGCTCAACTCCGGCAAGCGGGCGCTGCGGCTGGACCTGAAGAAGCCGGCCGGCCGCGATGTCCTGCGCCGGCTCGCCAAGTCCGCGGACGTGTTGATCCAGAACCTGGCGCCCGGTGCGATGGACCGGTTCGGCTTGGGCTACGAGGAGCTGCACGAGATCAACCCGCGGCTGATCGTGGCGTCCGGCACCGGTTTCGGCTCGTTCGGCCCGTACGCCGGCGAGCCGGCGATGGACCTGACGATCCAGGCCCGGTCGGCGGTGATGAGCACGACCGGGATGATGGACGGGCCGCCGCTACGGACCGGGCCGTCGGTGGTCGATTTCATGGGCGGCACCCACCTGGTCGCCGGCGTGCTCGCCGCCCTGTACCAGCGTGAACACACCGGCCACGGGCAGCATGTCGAGGTGGCCCTGCAGGACGCGATCCTGCCGTCGCTCACGTCGAACATCGCCGGCATGATCACCAGTTCGGGGTCGATGCCGGAGCGGACGGGCAACCGGCACGGCGGTCTGGCGGTCGTGCCCTACAACTCCTATCCGACCAACGACGGCTGGGTCACCGTCCTGTGTCCAACCCAGGCGCATTGGGAGCGGCTCACCGAGGTGATGAACGATCCGGCGACCGACGATCCCCGCTTCGCCGACATGGCCGGCCGGTGCATCAACGACGGCGATGTCGACGCCATCGTGGAGCGGTGGACCTCGACCCGATCGAAGGACGAGATCTCGGCGCTGCTGGCCAAGGCCAATATCCCGAACGCGCCCGTGCTCGGACTGGCCGAGATCCTCTACGACCCGCACGTCCGCGAACGTGGCGTGCTGCGGCACATGTCGGACGAGAAGGGCGACTGGTTGACGCTGGGCAGTCCGCTGTTCCTGTCGGACTCGCCACTGGTCGAACCGACCCGGGCGCCGCTGCTTGGCGCCGACACCAGGCAGATCCTGACCGATGACCTGGGCTTGAGCAACGAGGAGATCGACGAGCTCTACGCGGCCGGCGCCGTCTGACCTCCCCGGCCGCACGCCGATCGTTATCTCACAGTCGAGGAGTAGATGAATGCGTGGAATGGTGTTCCTGGGCGACCGCCGGGTCGAGCTGCGGGATTTCGCTGATCCCACCCCGGGACCGGGCGAGGTGGTGATCGCGGTCGGTGCGTCCGGCATGTGCGGCAGCGACCTGCACTACTACCGGGCGGCTGCCGACCCGGGCACCGAGCAGTGCATCGCAGGCCACGAACCTGCCGGCACGGTGGTGGCCGTCGGCGCCGGCGTCCTGCCCACCCAGGTCGCGGTCGGTGACCGGGTGATGGTGCACCACTACGCCGGCTGCGGCACCTGCCGGAGCTGCCGGTCGGGCTGGACCCAGATGTGCACCCGCATCGCGGCAAGGGTCTACGGCAAGAACGAGCACGGCGGCCACGCGCCGTACATGAAGGTGGCGGCGGCCTCCGTGCTGCCCCTGCCCGAGGAACTGTCCTTCGCGGCCGCGGCCGCCATCGGGTGCGGCACCGGCACCGCGTGGGGTGCGCTCGAGCGGCTCGGCGAGATCGGCGGCCAGGACCTCGTCGTCTTCGGCCAGGGCCCGGTCGGCCAGTCCGTCACGCTGCTCGCCGGCGCCCGCGGCGCCCGGGTGATCGCAGTGGACCTGTCCGCCGACCGCCGCGACCAGGCGATGAAACTCGGTGCCGCCGAAACCGTCGACCCCACCGCCGACGATCCGGTCACCCAGATCAAAGCACTGACCGGCGGAACGGGTCCGCAGGCCGCCGTGGAGACCGCAGGCGCCGGCGCCGCGGCCGCAGCGGCGTTGAGTGCGCTCGCCCCCTGGGGCAGGCTGTGCCTGGTCGGCCTCGGCGGCGCCCTGTCGATCGACGTGCGCCAGCAACTCTCCCGCCAGCTCACCGTGATGACCTCCTGGTCGCTGTCCAGCGTGCAGCAGATCGCCTGCGCCGACTTCATCGTCGACCGCCAGCTGCCGGTCGACGACCTGTTCACCGATCGGTGGACCCTGGACCAGGCCGTCGAGGCCTACCAGGACTTCGACAAGCAGCAATCCGGCAAGGGATACTTCACGTTCTGATCGCAAACAGCCGCTGAGGCCGCGGCAACACAGGCTCCGCCAGTTCGAGTGCACCGCTGCCCGGCAGAACCGCGCCCACACAGGCGGTTTCGCCAGGCAAAGGTGCGATGGACGGGACGCCCGGTGCGGCCCCGGCCTCGAGTGCACCGCAACCTCTCACCTGCCCGGTCCTGCGAGGTAGGGGTTCAATGGACCCAGCCGCCGACGCCGCGACCTCACCTACCCGTGCATCGCCGAATCCGGCTCAGCGTCCGGCCGGACGTCACGAACCACAAGGCGGGTTGTGCCGTCCGTGCCCGCGGAGCCGCGCGCGTTGCAGGTGCCGGTCACCGGCCCTGCGGGACCTACCCGGTGTAGTGCGGGTTCTCCCAGATCATCGATCCGCCCTGCCCCAGCCCGACGCACATGGCGGTCAGGCCGTAGCGGACCTCGGGCCGCTCGGCGAAGTGGGCGGCGAGCTGGATCATCAACCGGACCCCGGACGCGGCCAGCGGGTGCCCGAGGGCGATCGCGCCGCCCCACGGGTTGACCCTGGGGTCCTCGTCGTCGATGCCGAAGTGGTCCAGCAGCGCTAGCACCTGCACGGCGAACGCCTCGTTCAGTTCGAATAGGCCGATGTCGTCGATGGTCAGACCGGCCTTGCGCAGGGCCTTCTCGGTGGACGGGATCGGGCCGACGCCCATGATCTCGGGCCGGACGCCGGTGAAGGAGTAGGACACCAGCCGCATCTTCGGCGTCAGGCCGAACTCGTCGATGGCGTCGGCGCCGGCGAGCAGGCTGATCGTGGCCCCGTCGGTCAGGGGGGAGGAGGTGCCGGCGGTGACCCGGCCGTCCTGCCGGAACGGGGTTTTCAGGGCGGCCAGGCCCTCCAGGGTGGTCTGCGGTCGGCGGCCCTCGTCCTCGGTGGCCAGGGCGGCGGCCCCGTCGGGTCCGGTGACCGCGACCGGGATCAGGTCGGGCTGGAACCTGCCGGCGGTGTAGGCGGCCTGCGCCTTGTGCTGGCTGCGCAGCCCGTACCGGTCGGCGCGTTCCCGGGTCAGGTGTGGGAACCGGTCGTGCAGGTTCTCGGCGGTGACGCCCATGTTGAAGG
>JBIOVW010000784.1:0-2303 GCA_044867945.1 Nakamurella sp.
CGGTGATCAGCCGGCGATTGGTGGACGGGTCGAGCAGGTCGGAAACCACGATCTCGGACAGGCGAACCTGGACCGGGCCGGTGGCATACCAGAAGTCCCCGGCGGCCGGGACCGGCGCGACGCCGGGCGTGGTCTGGGCGACCCCCACGGCGGGCGCGGTGCCGCCGGTCAGGTGGTTGTCTCCGACCATCGGAGTCACGTTGCCCAGGTCCGGGTCGAACGTCACCGTGTAGGGGCCGCCCGCCGAACCGGTCACCGTCACATCGCCGGGGTCCACTGTGGGCAGCCCTTCCAGCGCGGCCTGGAGCGCCGATGCGGGCGCGTTGTAGGCCACCTGCGCGGTGGTGTCGCCCTGGTAGGTGAGGCCGAACGTGCCGCCCGTCGGGGATCCGGTGATGGTCACCGTCTGCACTTCGCTGGTGCCGGCCGACAGCACGCCGGACCCGTCGTAGCCGGCGTCGGCCACCACCACCGCGCCCGTGTAGGTGCGCAGCCGGTTCCCTTCGCGGATCAGCGCGTTCGCCACCAGCGGAACCGCCCGAACCGGCAGGTGCAGGAACACGTCCTGACCCAGCGCGTCCTGGCGGGCCAACTCCTCCAACCGGCCCAGGCCGGCGTAGGGATCCCACGTCCCGGCCTCCACCACAGTGGTGGCAGCGTCGGCCAGGTACGGGTTGACCGCGCCCGTGACCCCGTCGGGGGTGTCGTGCGGGTGGGTGCGGGACAAGGTGCCCAACAGCAGCTCCCGGGCCACCATGTACGAGGTGACCGCCAGAGCCTGCCGGCGCACCCGCATGGCGTCGCCCGGCTGGTTCCCGCCACGGGTGGAGCACTCATCCTCCACGCGGAACGCGGGCGGCTGGTAGTAGACCGGGCCGTCGTCGCCGCCACCCACCACGGACCCGAACGGCACATCGATGCCGCACGCCGGGGCCATGCCGCGTGCCTGCGGGCACCGCTCCGGCCGCCACGCAATCCCGGTTTCCCACCGCGCGCCGTCACTCGGGGTGACAGCGGATGCGACGAGGCCGGCGAACGGCGGAGCGGCCTGGACCGGATCAACAGGGGTGAACATTGCGCCCCTCCTCCTCTGGAGTCGGCCCCCGGTCGGTGTGACCGGGGGCCGGTGTCCGGCTAGTCCACAAGGGCGCTGGTGTCCTTGGTCGCGGCGCTCTGGCCGGTCGGGTTCACCTGCATGACCAGGTGGATGGATTCGATGCCCCGGAACGCGGGGAAGCCGAACTCCTCGGAGAAGGTCTGGAAGCGGTTCTGGCCGTTGAGCACGGAATCCCGCACCACGCCCATGTCCAGGGTTCCGCCGTCGAGGTACAGCCAGTCGCCCTCCGGGAAGAACAGGGAGGAGATGGCGTCGGGGAAGCCGGGCACGGCGGACTCGTCGGCGAGCACGGTGTAGAACTGGGCGGGCACGACCACGTCCGGGGTGGGGGCGGTGATGTCCGCCGGGTCGATTCCGTCCAGGTGCCAGGTGACGTTCACGTTGCGCTCAGCCAGCCAAGAGTTGATCTCGGCGTCGGTGACGGCCAGAGCCTGCAAGCCGTCACCAACCATCTGCCGGGTGATGTCCGCCCGCATCAGGTTCCGCGCCCAGTGCGGGGCGATCCAGCGCATCGGCTGGTCGTCGTTGAGACGCTGGGTGGAACGGATGTAGGGCAGCATGTGGTCGAGCGTGACCAGGACGTCCCGGGTGGCACCCAGAACCTGGGTGGAGTACACGTCCTTGGATGCGGTGGTGAGCTGCGACAGGAGACGGTTCTCGGCGAACCGGGCGTGGGCCACGGCCTGCGCGCGCACAACCGAGTCCATCCACTCCGGGTCGAACCGGGTGGACATGTTGGAGAAGGTCAGGCACTGGTAGATGGCCTCAACCTCGGCGGTGACGATGGCCGGACAGTCGATCTCCACGCAGGTCTTCGGCACCAGCGGGTCGGCCTCATCGTCGTCGGCGTCCCACACCCCGATGCCGCCGGTCTGGGTGACGCCGTTGAGGGCCGGCCGGTAGGTGATGCCTCCCCGCTCCGCGCCGAACCGGGTCAGCGCGTCCCGCACCGGGCGGTCAGTGTCGCCCAGGACCCGGATGTCGTAGAGCACCTCAAGCGGGGCGCAGAACCCGGCGGCGGTCAGCGCGTTGGCCCCGTTTGGGCCGGAGCGGACCTGGACCTTTTCGGTCATGTTGTCGCGGGCGTGGATGCTGCGAGCCTCGCCCTGGGCGGCCTCCACGCGCTCCAAGTTCTGGAAGGCGTTGGTGCGCAGCAGCATCCGGGACTCGGGGAACTCAGTCTGCG
>JBIOVW010000785.1:0-7007 GCA_044867945.1 Nakamurella sp.
CCCTGGATCCGACGGTCGGGGCGATCGCCGACCCGATCCTGGCCGGTGCGGTGCGGGTGGCGGCCGGGCTGGACGCGCTGGCCGCCACCTGGCGACGGGCGCCGCTGCAGGTGCTGGCACGGCTGCACACCCTTGCCGCGGCCGACCTGGTCGGGCCGGACGAACTGGGCCGGCCCCGGGTCGATGCGGCGTCGCCTGACCTGGTGAGCGGGCGACTGACGGCGCTGTCGGAATTGGTGATACGGCCACCCTGGCCCGCTCCGGTACTGGTGGCGATCGTGCACGGCGAACTGGCGACGTCGGCGCCGTTCGGCTCCGCGGATGGGGTGGTTGCCCGCGCCTGCGCGCGACTCACCGCGCTGACCACGGGCCTGGATCCGTCCGGCCTTGCCGTACCGGAAGTGGCCCACCTCCGTTCGTCCGCGGAGTACCGGACCGGCCTGCTGGGCTACGTCGAGGGTGCCGATGGGGTGGATGCCTGGGTGGTCCACGTGTGTCGGGCCCTGGCCGACGGGGCGGCCGAGGGCAGCACCTTGGCCGTCGCGTTCGGCTGACGCCGCACCGACTCGTCGCGCGTCGAATAAACGTACGTATCTGACAAACCTGGCATATTCCGCCGGGGATTCCGAAAGGCTACGCTTGACTGTCACGCCTTCGGCGGCTTCGATTCTGCCGCGCTCGCCATCCCAGAATGGGGCGGGTTCCGCGAAAACTCCATGCAAGTGCATACAGTGACGATGTGTTACTCTGGGTTGCGACGGGGGTCGATGTGTGCTGAGCAGCGGCTTCGTCTGTTCGGGTGAATTTCTGAGGGTCTTCGAGCGGCCCTTGTCGAATCGTGACGAGTAGCTGCGCCCGCCGCGGCCGTGCAACCTCCGGCCCAAGCGCCCTTCTGACGGCAGATCGGGCACCGTCAGGCCGTTGGCGGCGAACATCGCGGGTGCGCGCAAGGCGCCCCCCGAACCATCCGGTCAGGCTCCGCTCGTCGTCGCCTCGGATCCGGTCCGGCGCCGAACTGAATTGCCGGAATTGCCGGCTCGACAGTCGGCATTCGGAAATGAAAGACGGCGCCCAACCGTGGTCGAGCGCCGTCTGCGCAGGCTGACCAGCTACCAAGCTTCACCACGACTCGTCGTGACGGGCCCCACGTCCATCGTGGAAGACCCTGACGACGTACCTCCCGCGGCTTATAGCGGTGAGTGGGTTCCGGGGTCTGCGCGGGGAGCGCCGAAGGGGGTTGACGGGGTTTCTCTTCACTCCGCCCTTGGCCCTTCGATGGTCCCTGACACAGTGATACCTGCGTGCGGGAGCGAGGGCAACCTGCGGTCGGCGGGTGGCCTCCCCTGACCGATTCAGATGCACCCGATTGTGTCTCCCTGTGCCGGAGTGAAGATCTTCTGTCAGTTGCCGCGCGCCAAGACGTGACGAACCCACGGTCTCGGGTCTACAGTGAAGGCGTCGGTTTCCACCCCCCCGGAGCCGACCTCCGGTTCAGCTCAACCCCCCGGAGCTGAACCTTGCGGCCCCCGCCCTCCCCCCTGGCGGGGGCCGCCCTCTATCTCGGGTCGGTCCATCCCCCTCATCCGGCCCTTATCCGGCTTTGGGCCGCTCTGCCGTTGGCATGAAAACGTCGGTGCGGCTTCCTGGTTCGCGAGCCAGTCGGACCGCTTGTCCACATGCCCGAATTCCATCCACATTCCGTCCGTCGGGGATGACCCGTGGGCCGCTGTGCCGCAGGCTTGGGGCCCGAAGCCGGGTCCGACCGTGGGGTCGGACACGAGTTGGTTCGGGCCGGAGGTGCCGCGGTGGAACAAGCGCGACCGTTGATCGTGACGGCGAACGACATCATGCGCGAAGACGCGCTGCGGCTCGCCGCCGCCGCCGGGGTGGACGTCGCGTGCAGCCCTGAGCCGGCCGCGCGCTCCCTCTGGCGCACCGCACCGGTGGTGCTGCTCGATGCCGAACTGGTGCGGGCCGCCGTCGATGCCCGGATGCCGCGTCGGCCCGGGGTGGTGGTGATGTTCGATGCGCCACCGCCGGACTCGGTGTGGGAGTTGTGCGTCCGGTTGGGCGTCGAGCGGACCATGCACGTTCATCGATCAGAGGTGGAGCTGATCGAACTCCTGGCGGACAGCATGCGCGGTGCTTCGTCCGACGGGCGGTGCGTCGCGGTCGTCGGGGCCTGCGGCGGGGCGGGCGCGTCGGTGTTCGCCGCGGCGACCGCATTCGCCGGCGCCCGGGAGGGCATCGCGGCGCTGCTGCTGGACTGTGATCCCTGGGGCGCCGGGCTCGACGTCATCCTCGGCCTGGAGAAGAGTCCCGGGCTGCGCTGGACGGACCTGGCCGCGCCGGCCGGCCGGCTGCCGGCGCAGGAGCTGGCTCGCGCGATTCCGCGGATCCGGGTCGGGTCGGCCGAGATCTCGGTGCTGGCCCACGGCCGCGAGTCGACCGCTGACCTGGACCCCGACGTCGTGGACGTGGTGATCGACGCCGGTCGGCGATCCGGAGCGGTGACCGTCGTCGACCTGCCCCGGCCTCCCGGACCGGCGTCGGACCGCGTGCTGGAACGATCCGACCTGGTGGTCATGGTCGCGCCGGCGGACGTTCGTGGGTGCTGGGCGGCCGAGCGGGTCTGTGGTCGCCTGCGCGGCTTCGACGTGGACACCGGGCTCGTGGTCCGCGGGCCGTCGCCATGTGGGCTGGGCGGCGGCGAGGTCGCCGAGCTGCTCGGGTTGCCGCTGCTCGCGCAGATGCGGGCCGAGCCGGGCCTGGCCCACGAGCTGGAGTTCGGACTGTCGCTGTCCACCGGCCGCCGGCGACCGCTGCTCAAGGCGGCGCGTCGGGTGCTCGCCCACGTCGGTTGCCCGGCATGAGCACAGGGCGGGCGGCATCTTGACAGCGCGAACAGTCAACCAGTGAGCGCCGATCCGGTGCTGTCGGACGAGGTCATCGAGCGGGTTCAACGCCGTCTGGTCGATCGCGGCGAGTCGCCGCACCCGCAGGCTCTTGCGGCGGCGCTGCGGGCCGAGTCGACGGTGCTGATGAGTGACGCCGAGATGCTGCGGTTGATCCGTCAGCTCCAGCGCGAGCTCGTCGGCGCCGGGCCTCTGGCGGATCTGCTCGCGGATCCGGCGACCACCGATGTCGTGGTGAACGCGCCGGGCGATGTTCGCATCGACCGTGGTTCCGGCTGGGAGCGGACGTCAGTCCGATTCGCCGACGAGGCCGCTGTGCAGCGGCTCGCCCGGCGATTGTCCACCGCGGCCGGGCGCCGCCTGGACGATGCCCATCCTCATGTGGATGCCAGGCTCGTCGACGGCACCCGGCTGCACGCCGTTCTCGCGCCGATCGCGGCGTCGGGCACCTGCCTGTCGCTGCGGGTGCTGCGCCCCGTCCGGCATGACCTGTCCGCCCTGGTCGCGGCCGGCAGCCTGCCCGGGTGCGCCTTGTCGGTGGTGCGGGCCGTGCTGGAGGCCCGATTGACCTTCCTGGTGTCCGGCGGCACCGGATCGGGCAAGACGACATTGCTGTCGGCACTGCTGGCGGCCGTCCCGGAGCAGGAGCGGGTGGTCACCGTCGAGGACGCCGAGGAGCTGCGCCCGCCGCATCCACACCTGGTCCGGTTGGTGGCTCGCCAGGCGAACGTCGAGGGGGCCGGCACCATCTCAATGCGCGACCTGGTGCGGCAGGCGCTGCGGATGCGGCCGGACCGACTGGTCGTCGGCGAAGTGCGCGGCGGCGAGGTGGTCGACCTGCTTGCCGCCATGAACACCGGCCACGACGGCGGGGCCGGCACCGTGCACGCGAACACCGCTGCCGACGTGCCGGCCCGGCTGGAGGCACTGGCGGCGCTCGGTGGGATCGGGCGGTCCGCGCTGCACGCGCAGCTCGCCGGGGCGGTGCGGGTCGTGCTGCACGTGCGGCGGGACGGCCCGGCGCGGCGGCTGGCCGAGATCGCCCTGCTGGGGCGGGGTTCCGACGGGTGGGTGGCCGCGACCCCCGCCGTGGTGGCCGGTCGGCCGGTGGAGCCCGGTGCGTCACGGCTGGCCGAGCTGCTGGCCGAGCGAGGACACCGGTGCCCGTGGTGACCCGGCGGGTGGGTGCCGCGTGACGTCTGCGGTGCATCCACTCGCGATGGCGTTGGCCGTTGTGCTGTTGGCCTTCGCGCTGGCGGTGTGGCCGGCGTCCGGTCGGGGCCGGCTTCCCCGCACCGGATCGGGGCGCGGCCGCGGGTCGGTGCACCGCCGTCCCTGGACGAGGATCTCGTGGAGGCGGGCCGTGGGTGCGACCGCCGGCCTCGGCGTTCTGGCTCCCGCCACGGCGGTCGGCGGGGCAGCGGGGTTGCTGGCGTCCGCGATGCTGCTGGCGACGGTGGTGATCCTGGGGGGCCGGTTGCTCGCCGAACACAGCCGACGGCGGGCCATGCCGGAGATCCTGCGCGGGCTTCGGGCGCTGAACCGGGAACTGCGCACCGGCGCCGACCCGTTGGCGGCCGCCGAGGCCGCGGCGGGCAGTGCCCGCGACGCGGGCGGCCGGGTCATCGGGGCGTTGGTCCTGCTGATGCGCACCGGCGAGGCACCCGCCACCGACATGGCGGCGGCGTCGGCTTCGGGAGCGGTGAGTCCGGCCGACCGGGTGCTCGATTCCCTGCGCAGCGGCTGGTTGCTGAGCCGCAGGCACGGCGTGGCCTTCGGTCGGGTGGTCACCGGGATCGCCGACGAGCTGGCCGACCAGCTCTCCGCCGATCAGGCAAGGGCCGGCCAGCTGGCGGGTCCGCGGATGTCCGGGTACGTGATGGCGGCGCTGCCGCTGATGGGTGTGCTGCTGGGCGCCGGCATGGGCGTGAACCCGGTGCAGGTACTGCTCGGCTCGCCGCTGGGCAACCTGTTGCTGGTGGTGGGCGTGGCCCTGATGTGCGCCGGGCTGCTGTGGTCGGCCCGGATCGTCGGTCGATGAATCCGGCGGGCATGGCCGTCGACCAGACGGATCCGGCATCCGTGCCGGGCCGGGTCATGCTCGCCCTGATCGTTCTGGGCATGGCCCTGCTGGTGTTTCCCGACGGCCCGCGGCGGGCCGGCTCGCGCCGGTCGTCGGCAGGGTCCGCCGATCCGCGGGTGCGCCGGGTGGTCGTGCCGGTGGGCGTCTTCGCGGTCGGGGTGGCGATCGCCCCCGGTGCGTGGTGGTTGGCGTTGGGGGTGAGCGTCGCCCTCGCGATCGCCGTCGGTCGGTGGCCCTCCCGCGGGTCGCCACGCAGGCGGGCGCAGCGGCGGAGGTGGCTGATCGTGCACGCCGAACTGCTGGCCTCGTGCCTGGATTCGGGTCTGGCAATGGCGGCGGCGCTCAGAGCGGTGGGCGAGGTGCTGCGCCCCGCGGATGCGAGCGGGAGCGGTCCGCCAGCTGCCGGGGCCGACGATCCCTCGGCCGCGCTCGAGTCGGTGGCGGCGATGCTGGCCCTGGGGGCCGACGCCGAAACCGCCTGGCGGGTGGTCGATGCCGACGAGGACCTGGCCCCGCTCGCGGCCGCCGCCCGTCGATCCGCGGCCGGTGGCACGACCCTGGCCGACGCGGTGCGCGAACACGCCCGGCAACTCCGGGAGGAGGCCGCGCAGGAGGCGGCCCGGTCGGCCGGCCGAGCCGGCGTCTTGATGACCGCACCACTGGGGGCATGTTTCCTGCCGGCGTTCCTGTGCCTGGGGTTGGCGCCGGTGGTACTCGGGTTGCTGGGGCAGCTCACCATCCGCTGAACTTTCCTCCCCGGGTCTGCCATGTCCACTGCCCGGCGATTGTCCACATGACCGAATTCGATCCACATTCCCACGGCGTGCATGTCGCTTCCGGCCGGGGTCCGGCAGGCTCGAACCGAGTCGGCGCGGTGCCGACGTCGAGATTGGGGGTTGTTGTGGTGCAACTCGTTTCACTGGTGAAGGGTGCAGGTCCGGCCGAACGGGCCAGGTGCGAATGCGGCGAGCCGTGTGGTTCGGTCTGCACGGACCCGCCGGCCGAAGTCCTCGAGAACGCCGGCCCGCCGGAGGACATGTCCGACGCCGGAATGAGCACGGTGGAGTACGCGGTCGGAACGGTCGTCGCTGCCGCCTTTGCGGCGGTGCTGTATCAGATCGTGACCGGGGATTCGGTGGTCTCCGGGCTGACGGATCTGATCAATCGGGCACTGTCGACGTCGTTCTGAGGATGTGTGTGCGCGGGTCGGCCGCGGCGCGGAGTCGGCGATCGCGCTGTGGGCAGGTGCTGCCGGCCGACGCCGGCAGCGTGACCATCGAGGCGGCCCTGGGGCTGGCGGCGCTGGCGTTGGTGTTGGCTGCGTGCCTGGCCGGCATCGCCTGCCTGCTGGCGCAGCTGCGGTGCGCGGACGCCGCCCGGGAGGCGGCACGGCTGGCCGCACGTGGCGACGATGCCGGTGCGGCCCAGGCGGTGTCGGCGTTGGCGCCGGCGGGCGCGTCGCTGGCGTTGTCCGGTGACGACCTGGTCACGGCGACGGTGACGGCGGCGCCGGTGGCCGGGCTGCTGCCGGGCGTGGTGATCTCCGCGTCCGCGTCGGCCTCCCGCGAGTCCGCGACGGCGGGTCCGTGACCGCCGGGGGGTCGGAGACCGGTGACCGGGGCAGCGTGACGATCTACGCGTGCGTCGGGGTCATGGTGCTGCTGCTGGTCACCGGGCTCACGGTGCAGCTGGGTGCAGCCGTGCTGGCCCGACAACGCGCGGAGACCGGGGCCGATCTGGCCGCGCTGGCCGGCGCGGCGCAATTGCTCAGGGGTGCCGAGTTCGCTTGCGCCACCGCGGGTCGGGTGGCGCAGGCGAACGGGGTGGGCATGGCCAGCTGTTCGGCGGATGGGCCGGACCTGCTTGTCGAGGTCACCGCCGAGGTGGCCGGCGGCGGTGTGTTGGGCGGGTCGGCCACCGGGCGGGCGAGGGCGGGGCCGGTCGAGGCAGCCGGCGTCGTGGTCGGATGAGCATGCATAGTCCGGCCAGCGCGGCTACAGTCGGGCGGC
>JBIOVW010000786.1:0-11732 GCA_044867945.1 Nakamurella sp.
CTGCGCCCGGTCCCTCCGTGGTCGATGGCGGCCTCGCAAGCTCGGCCGACTAGGGTGATCGGAATGAGCACGACCGTCCTGACCGCGGTGGCCTGGCCGTATGCCAACGGGCCCCGCCACATCGGCCACGTTTCCGGATTCGGCGTTCCCGCCGACGTCTTCGCGCGGTACCAGCGGATGGCCGGCAACGACGTGCTGATGGTCTCCGGCACCGACGAGCATGGCACCCCGATCCTGGTGCAGGCAGACCAGGAGGGCGTCAGCGCGCGCGAGCTCGCCGACCGGTACAACCGGGTCATCGTGGAGGACCTGCAGGGCCTGGGCCTGAGCTACGACCTGTTCACCCGGACGTCCACCCGCAACCACTACGCGGTCGTCCAGGAGCTCTTTCGGACGGTGCACCGCAACGGCTATTTCGTCCCGCAGACCACGATGTCCGCGATCTCGCCGTCCACCGGCCGCACGCTGCCCGACCGGTACATCGAGGGTACCTGCCCCATCTGTGGTTACGACGGTGCCCGCGGCGACCAGTGCGACAACTGCGGCAACCAGCTCGATCCCATCGACCTGATCAATCCGCGCTCCCGGATCAACGGCGAGACACCGATTTTCACCGAGTCCGAACACTATTTCCTGGACCTGCCCGCGCTGGCGGACGCGCTCGGGGCCTGGTTGCGCACCCGTACCGACTGGCGGCCGAACGTCCTGCGGTTCTCGCTGAATCTGCTGGACGACCTCCGGCCGCGAGCGATGACCCGCGACATCGACTGGGGCATCCCGGTTCCGCTGGACGGCTGGCGGGACCGGCCGGACAAGAAGTTGTACGTGTGGTTCGACGCCGTCATCGGCTACCTCTCCGCGTCGATCGAGTGGGCCAGGCGGTTCGGCGATGGCGGCAGGCCGGACCCCGACGCCTGGCAGCGGTGGTGGCACGGCGGTGACGGGCAGGCCCGCGCCTACTACTTCATGGGCAAGGACAACATCACCTTTCACTCCCAGATCTGGCCCGCGGAGCTGCTTGCCTACGACGGCCGCGGGGTGCACGGTGGCACCGGGGGCACCTTCGGTGCGCTGAACCTGCCGACCGAGGTGGTCTCCAGTGAGTTCCTGACGATGAGTGGCTCGAAGTTCTCCACCTCACGGCGCACGGTCATCTACGTCGGCGACTTCCTGCGCGAGTTCGGCGCCGACTCGCTGCGCTACTTCATCGCGGTGGCCGGCCCGGAGAACCAGGACGCCGACTTCACCTGGGAAGAGTTCGTCCGGCGCAACAACTTCGAACTCGCCAACGAATGGGGGAACCTGGTCAATCGATCGGTGTCCATGGCGCACAAGAACTTCGGTGCGATCCCGGCGCCGAAGTCGCCCACCGATGCCGACGCGGAACTGCTCAGGGCGTCCGAGGCGGCGTTCGCCACCGTCGGAGATCTGTTGTCCCGCAGCCGGTTCAAGGCCGCAGCGACCGAGGCGATGCGGGTGGTCGGGCTGGCCAACAAGTACATCTCCGAGTCCGAGCCGTGGAAACTCAAGGACGACCTCGAGCGGCAGGGCACCGTCCTGCACACCGCGCTGCAGGTCGTCGACGACGCGAAGACCCTGCTCACGCCGTTCCTGCCGCACTCCTCCCAGGCGGTGTTCGAAGCCCTCGGTGGGCGGGGGGTCTGGGCGGCGCAGCCGGAGATCCGGACGGTCACGGACTTCGACGACGACGTCGAGGGCGTCGGCGTGCCCGACGTCGTCGACTACCCGGTGCTCACCGGGGAATACGCGAGCGAGCAGGCGACCTGGGCGCGCCGGGACATCGAGGTCGGTCGGCCCCTGAGCAAGCCGACCCCGCTGTTCGCCAAGCTGGACGCGAAGCTGGGGGAGACCGGTCCGCCGTGGGCCCCCATCGCGTGACCGGCGGCCCCTGCTTGCACTTGATCATGAAGAACACGCCCTCATCGGGACCGGATAGGGGCGTGTCCTTCATGATCAACAGCGGGTGGTGGGGGAGGGGACGGTGAGCGGGCAGCCGCACCCGGCGGTCGCAGACAAGCCGCTCGTCCCACCTCCCGAGCCGCTCCCGGCATCGGTCACCGACGCGCACACCCACCTCGACGCGTGCGGCTGCCGGGACGCCGACGACGTCACGCAGGCGATGGCCCGCGCGGCCGCGGTCGGCGTGACCCGGGTGGTCACCGTCGCCGACGACCTGGCCTCGGCACGTTGGGTGGTGCGGGCGGCGCACTGGCACCCGGACCTGTACGCGGCGGTCGCCTTGCACCCCACCCGGGCCGACACCCTGGACGAGGCCGCCCGCGCCGAGATCGAGGCACTGGCCGCCGACCCGCGGGTGGTGGCGATCGGCGAGACCGGGCTCGACCACTACTGGGACGCCGCTCCCCACCACATTCAGGCCGAGGCGTTCGCCTGGCACATCGACCTGGCCAAGCGGCTCCGCAAGCCGGTGATGATCCACGACCGGGATGCCCACGACGACGTGCTCGCCGTGCTGCGCGGCGAGGGCGCCCCCGAGACGGTGATCTTCCACTGTTTCTCCGGCGACGCGGCGATGGCGCGGCTGTGCGCGGACGCCGGCTGGTACATCTCCCTCGCCGGTCCGGTCAGCTTCCGTAACGCCCGCGACCTGGCCGAAGCGGCCCGGATCGTTCCGGACGACCGGCTGCTGGTGGAGACCGACGCGCCGTTCCTGGCCCCGCACCCGCATCGCGGCAGGCGCAACGAGCCGTACGCGCTGCCGTACACCATCCGCGCGCTCGCGTCGCTGCGCGACCAGGACCTGACGCAGTTGTGTGAGCAGCTCAGCGCCAACGCCCGGGCAGTGTTCCGGCGGGCACCGAGCTGACCGAACTGATCGCCGGACGCCATGGATCGCCTTCGCCCCGCCCCATTCGAACGGTCCTCAGCCCGGCGAGCTGACGGCGGCTGCGGCGATCTCGCCCCGATTCGGCGCTGACGATGTCGGCGACGACGGCGCCCACGACGACGGCCGCCGGCACCGCGTGCCAGCGCGACCGCGGAACCTGGCCGAGGTGGGCGGAGACGAACATCGCGCCGAGCAGTCCGGTGGCGATGTGTCCGGCTCGACGGGCACCCCGGCGGCCGGCGGAGCCGTCGGCGGCCCAGCCCAGGTGGGCCAACGCGAAGAAGAGTGTGTAGATGCCGACCACGGCGGGCCAGCCCCCGGAATCGCTCAGGTCGCGCCCGCCCGGGAACAGGGCGCGACCTCTCGTGACGGCGGCGAACCGGGTGACCGCCGCGAAGTGAATGGCGTGCATCGACACGAACATGAGGTAGAGCCCTCGCCAGGACCGGTTTGGTGGCGCGCTCCGCGCCCGGGTGATCAGGGACGTGCTGAACAGCAAGGACGAGGCCTGCGCGGTGATTCGAACCATGCGCAGCGCGCGCGTTTCGGCCGCCGGCCCGCGGTTGAGGTTCGGCATCGAGGGACTCCTTCGTCGCCGCTGCGGTGCCCGGACGGCCGAGGAAGGGACGTGTCCGGTGGCCGTACAGCCGGCGGTTGCGGGTTGACCCGGGCATTCCGCCGGGCCCTCATACATTCACGTATGTATGATAACACGATGCCCCGACGAACCGCCGCCGCCGCGGCCGCCACACGTCGCGACCTGATTGCTGCCGCGCTGAACGTGTTTGCCGAGTCGGGATTCCCGAGCGCCACGCTCGAGGCGATCGCCGAGCGGGCAGGGGTGACCCGAGGCGCCCTGTACCACCACTTCGGGTCGAAGGAGGACATCTACGACGTTGCCCTTGCGCAGGTCGCCGACCAGGTGATGCAGCCGCTGGGCGCGGCCCTGGCGGGCGAGGGACCCCCCCTGCAGCGCATCCATCGTTTCGTCGAGTCCTACTGCGTCGCTCTCGGGACGGACGATGTCTTTCGTCGGGCGGTGAGCCTGCTGCTGGCCGGCGCCCCCACCGAGCATTCCCGGCAGCGAACCGGCCGAGGGTTTGTGGCGTTCCTGGCTGCGTTCGAATCGGTTCTGCGGCAGGCCGCCGAGAGCGGTGACCTGCGCGCCGGGCTGTCGCCACGATCCGCGGCGGTCTCGGTTCTGGCCTGTGCCGTCGGCGTCACTGCATCTTCGTTGCAGTCCCCGGAGCTGATCTCGCCGGAGGTCGAGGCCCGCCCGCTGGCGGACAGCCTTGTTGCGGGGCTGAGCGGCAAACCACCCAGCGGGAGTTGACAAGGCGATCCGGGGCGGCCGCTGTTGCCTTGCCGTGCCCCTACCGTTACCCTCCCGTGATAACAGCCGGGACGGGGAAAGTCCGGTTGCGTCAGGGGCAGGACCTGTCGGCGGCACCGATCGGCTTGGGGACACGGCCGATCAGTCGGGGGCAGGCCCTGCTTTTTTGCGCCCGCCGCCGTCGTCGGGTCCAAATGGCGCAGCCGACCCCGGGCCCGGTCCCCACGACCCTGGATGTGACGTGACCTCAGCACCCGACACCGGTACCGACCCCGCCGTGCCCTCGGTCGACGAGGGTGCCCCGGCGGCGGCCACCGGCCGGAAGCGCTGGGGAATGATCGCGACCGTCGCCGCCTCCGTGCTGGTCGTCGTGCTGGGGGTGGCGGCCGCCATCGCGATCGCGCGGCACAAGACCGTGTCCGTCGTGACCGACGGGGCCGCGCAGCAGGTCGGCACGATGGCCGGCACCGTGCAGGGTGCGCTGGACGACGCCGGGATCATGATCGGTGAGCACGACACCGTCGCGCCGGCGCCGGACACCCCGATCGAGGACGGCAGCCAGATCGTGATCGCTCGTGGCCGGCTGCTGACCCTCACCGTCGACGGGCACGCCCGTCAGGTGTGGACCACCGCGACCACCGTCGAGCAGGCCCTGCGGGAGGCGGGTCAGGACCCGGACCGGTTCCGACTCTCCGCCGACCGCGCGCGGTCGATCCCGCTCGACGGACTGAGCGTGTCCGCCGACACGCTGCGCACCGTGACCCTGACCGTTGACGGGGCATCGCGGCAGATCACCGGCACCGCCACCACCGTCGGCGACCTGCTCGGCGAGGCCGGTGTCGCGCTCGCGCCGAACCAGCGAGTCACCCCGGCGGCCACCGATCCGGTCGTCGACGCAGGCACCGTTTCCGTCGTCACCCTGCCCACCGTCAGCCTGACCGTCGGCGCCGACCCGGCCACCACGACGGTCACCGACCTGGCGACCGTCGGCGACCTGCTCGCCGCCGCCGGGGTGTCACTCGGGCCGGACGACACGGCGGTGCCCGCGGTCGAGACTCCGGTCACCGACGGGCTGCAGGTCACCGTCACCCGCATTGCCTACCTCACCGAAACCGTGTCCGAGACGCTGGACCAACCGGCCGACCGACGGGTCGAGGACGACACCCTGGCCGACGGCGTCACCACGGTGACCCAGCTGGGTCGCCCGGGCGTGGCGGAGGTCACCTACCGGACCACGGTGACCAACGGGGTGCAGGGTGCCCGCGAGGAGACCGGTCGCACCGTCGTCACCGAACCCCTGGCGAAGATCGTGACGATGGGCACCAAACCGGCCGATCCGGCTCCGGAACCGGAACCGGAACCGGAACCGGAACCGGCTCCGGCGGCTGCCGCGCCGGCGGTCGACCCGGCGCCACCGTCGCAGCCCCAGCCGGCCCCCCAGCCCGCCCCGGCGCCCGCACCCACCGGTGGCTGGAGCGTGAACTGGGACGCCATCGCGGCGTGCGAGTCGGGCAACAACTGGTCGATCAATACCGGCAACGGCTACTACGGCGGCCTGCAGTTCGACATCGGGACCTGGCTGGGCAACGGTGGCGGCGAGTACGCCCCGCGGGCCGACCTGGCCACCAAGGACCAGCAGATAGCGATCGCCGAGCGGGTCTACGCGGCCCGTGGGCTCTCGCCCTGGGCGTGCGGATACGCGGCCGGCTGAGGCCGCCGCGGCAGCCGAATCTTCCGGGGTGCGGAAAATCGACCCGGATGGCTGTATCGGCGTGGACGAAATGCCGCGCCCTTCTCGGATCTGCCGTCGCACTTTACTCTTACGCACCATACAAGTGTACGGTTCCGCCGGATCGAACAGCATGCCGGCCAGCTATCCGCCATTCCCTACTTGATCGATTCACTTTGCATTCTCAAAGAGCAAGGTAAAACCAGGGCAAAACTGGCCGTCGAAGACGTGATCGGGGTCACTTTGCATTCGTTGAGAATGTGTCGGGTACGCCACAGTTCGGGCACAGGGGTATCGGAACGGTTGGCGTTCGTTTATCGTTTCGTGATAGCAGCTGGGATGGGAACGAACCCAACCGGGGCGAAACGGACGACATCGGGTCATCCATCGGGTACGGGTCAGTTCTACCAGACCCACCGGGAACCGAATCTCCGGAATGCTATCACTGCCACATCGACGTGATCATTCGACCTGGCTTGGCCCTGCCCTGACACTTCGAAACAATGGACTGACTACTTTGACTGCCACCGATAACTCCACCGAAACCCTCGAGCCGATCGGCGCCGAGAGCAAGAACACCACCACGCCGGTCAACACCGGCCGCAGCCTGCGCAAGCCCGTGCTGGTCGGCGCCGCGGCGCTGGTCGTCGCCCTCGTCGCCGGCGGCGCCGTCGCCGTGGCCGCCCACAAGGACGTCACGATGACCGTCGACGGCCAGGTCCAGGAGGTCGGCACCTTCTCCGGTTCCGTTGACGGCGCCCTCGACGCCGCCGGGGTGACCGTCGGTGAACACGACACCGTTGCTCCCGCGCTTGACACCGCGATCTCCGACGGGTCGCAGATCGTCGTCGAGCACGGTCGCCTGCTGACCCTGACCATCGACGGGCAGACCCGCGAGGTCTGGACCACCGCCACCACCGTCGAGGAGGCGCTGGCCGAGCTGGGCCAGGACCCCTCGGCGTACAAGCTGTCCGCCGACCGGTCCCGCGAAATCCCGCTGGACGGCATCGCCGTGACCGCCGACACCCTTTACAGCGTCACCGTTTCCGACGCGGGCGGCGCGGCCACCGCGATCACCAGCGCCGGCCCGAACGTGGGCGACCTGCTGAATGAGGCCGGCATCCCGGTCGGCCCGCTCGACCTCGTCAACGTCCCGGCCGAGAGCCCGCTGAGCAACGGCCTTGCCGTCACCATCACCCGCGTCGCCAAGACCACGGTCACCCAGGAGGAGGACGTCGCGCAGCCCGCCGACCAGCAGGTCGAGGACAGCTCGATGGAGGAGGGCACCAGCACCGTCACCCAGCAGGGCTCGGCCGGCCGGGATTCGGTGACCTACGAGGTGACCACCACCAACGGTGCCGAGAGCGCCCGCACCGAGGTGTCCCGGACCACCGTGACCCCGGCCCAGGCGACCATCATCACCGTCGGCACCCAGCAGTCCGCGCCGGCCGCCTCGTCCTCGAGCGAGTCGTCCAGCTCGTCCGAAAGCTCGAGCAGCTCCAGCGCGGCCCCGGTCTCCAGCGGCTCCAGCGGCATCAACTGGGACGGCATCGCGCAGTGTGAGTCGACCGGCAACTGGTCGATCAACACCGGCAACGGCTACTACGGCGGCCTGCAGTTCGACCAGTCGACCTGGGCCAGCGGAGGCGGAACCGCCTATGCGCCGCGCGCCGACCTGGCCAGCAAGGAGCAGCAGATCGCGGTCGCCGAGAATGTCGCGGCCAGCCGTGGCAGCTCGCCGTGGGCCTGCGCACACGCCGGCTGATCCGAGCCCAGAACGCAAAGTAAAGAAATCGGAAAGTGCCCCCACCCCGTCGGGTGGGGGCATTTTCGTGCATTTCGAAGTCATTGTGAGATATGCCATGCTTGATAGACCACGCACGCATCTTGCGCACCGCGCACGGCACCGTTACAGTTTCGTGATAGAAGCCGGGATGGGAACTTACGAAGCCCCGGGGTCGTCGCAGGACCAGGCGGCATCGCGCACGCCCACCAGATGAACCACGGTGGCGGTGACGGATGCATTCATCGTTCGCCTGTCGATGTGTTGCGGGTTTGGGGGTCACATCGCTGCGGTTGCCCTGCCCTGCCCGGGAGACCGCACACACATCGGAAGATCCGTGAGCATAGAAACCGACAACGTTGGCGCCTCGACCGTCGACACCACGAAGAGCGCGACGCCCGGCCGCCACGCGGCTCGGAACGGCAAGCGTCGCAAGTTGATCCTGGTGGGCGTGGCTGCCGCGCTCGGCGTGGTCGCCGTCGGCGGCGCGACCGCCGCCGCGATGTCCAAGGACGTCACCATCACCGTCGACGGGCAGGACCGGCACATCAGCACGCTGGCCGGCTCCGTGTCCGGCGCACTGTCCTCGGCCGGCCTGTCCGCCGGCGAGCACGACGTGCTGGCGCCCGCCGCCGACACGGCGATCACCGACGGGTCCCAGATCGCCCTGGAGCGGAGCAGGCAGCTGACCCTGTCCGTCAACGGAGTGACCCAGCAGGTCTGGACCACCGCCGACACCGTCGAAGAGGCGCTCGTCGAGCTGGGCCAGGACCCGTCCGCGTACCAGCTGTCCGCCGACCGGTCCCGGGAGATCCCGCTCGACGGGATGGACCTGACCGCGAGCACCCTGCACACCGTGTCCATCGCGGTGGGCGGCGCGCCCGCCAGCACCGTGCAGTCCGGCGGGGCGAACGTCGGCGACGTGCTCAACGCGCAGGGCATCGCCGTTTCCGCGACCGACCTCGTCGACCCGGGCGCCGAGACCCCGGTGACCGACGGGACGGCGATCACCGTCACCCGGGTCGCGGTGACCACCACCACCGAGACCGTGGACGTGGCGCCGACCGACCAGACCACCGACGACCCCAACCTGGACAAGGGCACCACCCAGGTCGTCGCCGCCGGCACCCCCGGCAAGCAGGAGGTCGTCACCCAGGTGACGACCACCAATGGCGCGGAGACCGGGCGCCAGGAGATCTCCCGGACCACCCTGGTCGAGGCCGTGCCGAACCAGGTGCATGTCGGCACCAAGTCGACCCTGGACGTGCAGGGCAGCCGGGTGTTCTTCCACGACACCGAGTTCGGGGTGAACTGGGACGGTCTGGCGTTCTGTGAGTCGACGAACAACCCGAAGGCCGTCAACAACCCGGCGGGTTACCTGTCCACGTACGGCCTGTTCCAGTTCGACCTGCCCACCTGGGCCTCCGTCGGTGGCTCCGGCAACCCGGGCGACGCCTCACCCGAGGAGCAGTTGATGCGGGCCAAGCTGCTCTACCAGTCCCGCGGGCTGCAGCCGTGGCTGTGCGCCTACGCCGCGAGCGGTCCGCCGGCCGGCTGATCCGCCGCGCCGGATCATCCGAAGCGAACCGTACCGAAGGGCCCGACCGTGATCCGGTCGGGTCCTTCGGTGTTTCCGCGGGATGACCGGCGGGTGTCGCGGCCGTGCCCGGCACCGCACACCCCGCGGCCCGTGTGAGGATGATCGTCGTGAGCGCAGGGAGGGCGGGAGGGCCGGGGTCGGATGGGGGGGACCATGAACAGAGCGAACCATCAGCACAGTCACCGGCGCCGCCTCCAGGGTGGGCGGGCGGGTTTGTGGCGGCGTGCGAGGCGACCCGGAAAGGCGGCGGCGTGACCGATCATCAGCCGGTGACCCTGCTCGGCCCGGTCGAGGTGCGGCGGCTCGCCGAGGTGCTGGACCTGCAGCCGACCAAGACGCTCGGGCAGAACTTCGTGCACGACGGCAACACCGTGCGCCGGATCGTGGCCGCCGCCGACCTGCGGTCCACCGATCATGTGCTCGAGGTCGGTCCGGGCCTCGGCTCGCTCACGCTCGGCCTGTTGGACGCGGTCGCGGCAACGACGGTGGTGGAGATCGACCCGAGGCTGGCCGCCCTGCTGCCGACGACCGTCCGTGCGCACGCGCCCGGTCGCTACCGGGCGCTGACCGTCATCACCGCCGACGCCCTGACCATCACCGCCGATCGACTCGTGCTCACCGATCCGGACCGGGTGGCGCCGGCGAACCCGACCGCGCTGGTCGCCAACCTGCCGTACAACGTGGCCGTGCCGGTCATCCTGCACCTGCTCGCCGAGGTGCCCACGCTGCGCCGGGCGCTGGTGATGGTGCAGGCCGAGGTCGCCGACCGGCTGGTCGCCGCCCCCGGCTCCAAGACCTACGGCGTGCCGAGCGCCAAGATCGCCTGGTTCGGGCGGGCGAGCCGGGCCGGGTCGATCAGCCGGACGGTGTTCTGGCCGGTGCCGGGGGTGGACTCGGCGCTGGTCGCGTTCGATCGCGCCGCCGTCCCGCCCGCGGGTGACCGGTCCGCCGTGTTCGCCGTCATCGACGCCGCGTTCGCCCAGCGCCGAAAGACCCTGCGCGCCGCGCTGGCCGAGTGGGCCGGCAGCCCGGCCTTCGCCGAACAGATCCTGACCAGGGCCGGCGTCGACCCGTCCGCCCGGGGTGAGGTGCTCGGCGTCGCCGAGTACGCCCGGATCGCCGCCGCCCGCGAGCTCATCGACGCGGCCGCCCACGAATGACCATGTCGACGTCGGACGTGCTGTCGGGCCCGTCGGTCAGGGTGCGGGCGCCGGCCAAGATCAATCTCTACCTGGCCGTCGGTGACCTCCGGGACGACGGCTACCACGACCTGGTC
Source organism: Nakamurella sp. (assembly GCA_044867945.1). Lineage (GTDB taxonomy): Bacteria > Actinomycetota > Actinomycetes > Mycobacteriales > Nakamurellaceae > Nakamurella. Next base: position 10,591 of record JBIOVW010000786.1, read on the forward strand.
ACCGTCTTCCACGCGGTGGACCTCGCCGACGAGCTGACCGTGCGACCCGCCCGCCGAACCGCCGTGCGGACAGACCCGCCGGACGGGGTGCCGGCGGGCACGAAGAACCTCGCGGGCGCGGCCGCCCGGCTGCTGGCCAGCCGCGCGAAGGTGGGCGGGTCGGTGGCCATCGACATCGCCAAGCAGATCCCGGTCGCCGGCGGGATGGCCGGCGGCAGCGCCGACGCGGCCGCGGCGCTGGTCGGCTGCGCTGCTCTCTGGGAGCTGAGCCTGGACCGGCGGGACCTGTCGGACATCGCCAGGGAGCTGGGCGCCGACGTGCCGTTCGCGCTGGCCGGCGGCACCGCGCTGGGCACCGGTCGGGGTGATCTGCTGTCCCCGGTGATGACCCGGGCCCGGTTGCACTGGGTGCTGGCGATCTCTGATCGCGGCCTGTCGACGCCGGCGGTGTTCGCCGAGCTCGACCGTCTCCGGACGCAGGGCAGCCCGCCGCGGGTGAAGCCGGTCGACACCATGCTGGCCGCGTTGACCGGCGGTGAACCGGCGAAGATCGCCGCCGCCCTGGGCAACGACCTGCAGGCGGCCGCGCTCTCGCTGCAGCCCGGCCTGCGTCGCACCCTGCGCGCGGGTCAGGAGGCCGGCGCCCTCGGCGGTGTGGTGTCCGGGTCCGGTCCGACCGTGGCCCTGCTGTGCGCGGATGCGGAGTCGGCCGGGGCCGTCGCGGCCGAATTGGCCGGCTCCGGTACCTGCCGGTCGGTCCGGGTGGCCGCCGGGCCGGCCCCCGGAGCGCGCGTCGTGGCTCCCGGGGGCCGCGGCTGATGGCCAATGTGATCAACGCCGAGAACGTGCGGCTGGTGCGGGGGGTGCGGGCGCTCTTCGACGGGGTGTCCCTGGGTGTCCAGGAGGGTGAACGGATCGGGGTGCTCGGCCTCAACGGGTCGGGCAAGACCAGCCTGCTGCGGCTGCTCGCCGGGCTGGACCGGCCGGACAGCGGCCGCATCGCCGCGCCGAGGGGCAGCACCGTCTTCCTGGTGTCGCAGTCGGTTGACCTGCCGGCCGGCGCCACCGTCCGGTCCACGGTGCTGGCCGCGTTCGGCGACGCCGAGCACGTGTGGGCCTCCGACAGCGCGGTCCGGACCGTG
>JBIOVW010000787.1:0-2228 GCA_044867945.1 Nakamurella sp.
CCCTGCTGACCACCGGCCAGGTCCATGTGGCCGGTGAGGTCACCACCTCGGCGTACGCGGAGGTCAACGAGATCATCCGCAAGGTGGTGCTCGAGATCGGGTACGACCACTCCGAGAAGGGCTTCGACGGCGACTCCTGCGGCGTCCAGGTCTCGATCGGCCGTCAGTCCCTGGACATCGCCCAGGGCGTCGACGACGCGTTCGAGGAGCGGGTCGAGGGCTCCGGGGACGAGCTGGACCGTCAGGGAGCCGGTGACCAGGGCCTGATGTTCGGGTTCGCCTGCGATGACACGCCGGAGCTGATGCCGCTACCCATCCACCTGGCCCACCGCCTGGCCGAGCAGCTGACCGAGGTGCGCAAGTCGGGTCAGATGTCGTACCTGCGTCCCGACGGCAAGACACAGGTGACGATCGCGTACGACGGCACGCGCGCCGTCGGCATCGACACCATCGTGGTCTCCTCGCAGCACGCCGAGGACGTCGACCTGGAGACCCAGCTGGCCCCGGAGGTCCGCAAGATGGTCGTGGACCCGGTGCTCGAGGGCGTCGACCTGGACACGTCCGATCTGCGTCTCCTGGTCAACCCGACCGGACGTTTCGTCATCGGTGGACCGATGGGTGATGCCGGCCTGACCGGCCGCAAGATCATCGTGGACACCTACGGCGGCTTCGCGCGGCATGGCGGCGGGGCGTTCTCCGGCAAGGACCCGTCGAAGGTGGACCGGTCGGCGGCGTACGCGATGCGTTGGGTCGCCAAGAACGTCGTCGCTGCTGGGCTGGCCACCAAGTGCGAGGTCCAGGTCGCCTACGCCATCGGCAAGGCGCATCCGGTGGGTCTGTTCGTCGAGACCTTCGGGACCGGAGCGCTGCCGGACGAGCGGATCCAAGAGGCGATCCTGCAGGTCTTCGACCTGCGGCCCGGTGCGATCATTCGCGACCTGCAGCTGCTGGACACTCGGCTGGTGCAGTTCCGGCCGACCGCGGCGTACGGGCATTTCGGTCGCACCGGATCGGGTGGTTCGACGTTCACCTGGGAGCGCTTGGACCGGGTCCAGGCGCTGCAGGCGGCCGCTCAGGGCTGAGCGCGGCGCGGTCGCGCCTCCAGCTGGGGCGGTGGTCGGTCGGGTCGGTCCACGGGTTTCCGTCGAACCGCCGCGTGAGGGGGAGTGCGGCCGATGACCGGTCCACACGACGGCGGTCAGCTGCCCCTGGTGCCCGAGTCGAGCGGCAGGACGCGCTCCGACGGACGCGCGCATCGACCGCAGCGCCCGCTGAGTGCCGAGCTGCCGGTGGCACGGGTCGCGGTGCTCACGCCCTTGCCGCATCTGGACCGGCCGTTCGACTACGCCGTGCCCGAGGTGCTCGCGGCCGGCGTGGTGCCTGGTGTGCGTGTCCGCGTTCGCCTGGCCGGGCGACTGGTCGACGGGTTCGTTCTGGATCGGGTGGCTCAGTCGCAGTCGGGGCGTCCATTGCAGCCGGTGCGCTCGGTGCACGGCCCGCCGGTTCTGACCCCCGCAGTCGCGAAGCTCTGCCGCGAGGTTGCCGACCGCTACGCCGGCACATTCGCGGACGTCGTACGGGCAGCGGTGCCGCCACGCCACGCGCGGGTGGAGGCGCGAGTGCTGGCGGGGCGGCCGGCTGGGGCGCTTGTCGATCGGTGGCGCGCAGGCCCTGATAGGCAGGCACTGGACGCCGACTCGTCTCCGGGGTCAACCGGTTCGGCCGATGGGTCGGTGCAGCCGACCAGTCCGGCTCCCGATCCCACAGGCTGGGCGGCGTACCGGCAGGGCCGGCAGCTTCTGGCGGCGCTCGCCGCCGGGACGGCACCCCGGGTCTCCTGGTGCAGCGGCCCTGGCGAAAACGTCCCGGCACGACTCGTCGAGGCGGCGCGGATCACCGCCGACGGCGGTCGCGGGGTCCTCATGGTCGTGCCCGACGAGGCCGACGTCGCACGGCTGGTCGAGGCGTGCGCAGCGGCGGACCTGATCGCGGCCGACCTGACGGCACGCACCGGTCCGCAGGCCCGCTACCGAACGTTCCTGCAGGTGCTGACGGGTGAGATCCGGGTCGTCGTCGGCACCAGGGGTGCGGTCTTCGCCCCGGTGCACAACCTCGGCCTGCTCGTCGTGCTGGACGACGCGGACGACTCGCTCGCCGAGCCACATGCTCCGGGATGGCATGCGCGGGAGGTGGCCGCGCTGCGTGCCAACGGAGAGGGTGCCGCGCTG
>JBIOVW010000788.1:0-6710 GCA_044867945.1 Nakamurella sp.
TCCTGGACATGGACGACACCCTGGGCATCCTGTGCTACTGGGTGATCCCGTTCACCCTGCTGGGCATTGCGGGCGCGGTGTCGGCGATGTTCCCGCCCTGGTTCGAGAAGCGGTCGGCGCAGGTCGACACGCGCACCGGCGCGGCGGCACCGGTGGCCCGGCAGCCGGCGGACCGGCCGGCCGCCGACACGGCCGGCGGCCTTTCCGTCGACGCCCCGGCGGACAGCCGGTTCGACGAGCCGTTCTCGGTGGCCGTGTCCGGCGCCGCACCGGGTGGGACGCTGACCGTGCGGACCTCGGGACAGGACCTGTTCGGTCGATCGTGGCGCTCGAGCGCCGAGTTCGCTGTTCCCGCAACCGGTTCGATCGATCTCGCCACCACGGCGCCCACCGGCGCGACCTCGGATTGGCGCACGCCGGACGGCACCGCACCGATCTGGGCGATGCGCTTCGCCGCGGACGACGCCGTGCCGGAGATGTTCGTGCCGCCGGCCGAGCCGTGGCAGGTCACTCTCGAGGCGACCGCCGGGACGGCGACCGGGCGACGCACCGTGGTGCGCCGCGGCGCCGCCGAGGACGTGCGGTTCGAGCCGACCACGCTCGACGGGCTGCCCGGCATGCTGGTGTTGCCGGCCGGCGACGCGCCGGCCGCGGGCTGGCCGGGGGTGGCCTGCTTCTCCGGGTCCGAGGGCGGCTTCGAGTCGCAGCTCGGCACCGCCGCCCTGCTGGCCTCCCGTGGCTACGCGGCGCTGTCCCAGGCGTGGATCTCCGAGGACGACGCGGCGACCGCGATCTCCGGGGTGCCGCTCGAGCGGTTCGGCGGGGCGTTGCGGCTGCTGGGCGGCCGAGCCGAGGTCGACGCGTCGGCCGTCGTCGGCCTGGCGATCTCGCGCGGATCGGAGGGTCTGCTGGCTGCCGCCGTGCACGGACAGACGCCGGAGCCGGCCGGCCTGGTGCTTGTCAGCCCGAGCTGCGTGACCTGGCAGGCGATCGGCTCGTCCGGCGAGGTCCCCGACACGTCGTCCTGGACGCTGGCCGGCAGGCCGGTGCCCTGGGTACCGCTGCTCAGCGGATCGCTGCTGCCCCAGCTCGTCCGGAACGCCTGGACGGTCGGCAAGGACATCCAGCTGCGCAGGCCTTCACTGCTGCGGCTTCGGCCCGCCTACGAGTCGTCGCTGCGGGCCGCCGGGGTGCTCGACGACAACCGTCGGCAGCACGGACGGGTCGAGCCCCCGGCGGGAGCCGTGCTGGACGCGGCCGGCATCGGCTGCCCGGTCCTGATGCTGTGCGGATCCGAGGACGAGGTGTGGCCCTCCGGGCCGATGGCCTCCCGCCTGGCCGGGCAACGAGCCGGCGGCCATCCCGGCGACGACCTTGTCGTCTACGAGGGCGCGGGCCACCTCATCCGCTTCGGACTGCTGCCCACCGACGCGCCGTGGACCAGCGGCATCGCATTCGGCGGCACCCGCGCCGCGCAGGCCGCCGCACAGGCCGACGCCACCCGCCGATTGCTCGAGTTCCTGGGCGCGGCCGTTACTTCCCGCGCGTAGCGGGTCCGACGTGGTCCGGGCCGATTTCGATTACCGACAGCCGGGACGCGTGGGGTACTTTTGGTCCCTACTGGGCCATCGTCGTCCCGGTGTCCCCGTGATCAGGACGTGTGCGTGGACAACGGTGGCGACCGGCGGTGATCCCGCCCCATCCTCCGATGTCGCGCATGGGCCCGGTGGCTGCTCCCCCCGCCGCAGACGGCCCGCCGCCATTGCGATCATCAGACCGGCCGGAGCGCTCGCCGCAGCCTGGCCGGATCCGTGATCGAGCAGCACCCGCGCAGCGCCGCGACCCCAGCCGTACCCGCATTCCGCACAGGTTTCCTATGCCCACCGTGCCGGCCACCGCCGACGCGGTCGCTCTGCCGACGACGGGAGGTCTGCCGTGCAGTTCTCGGCAACACCCGCCCCCCAGGGGCTGTACGACCCGCAGTACGAACATGACGCCTGCGGCGTGGCCGCGGTCGCGGACATCAAGGGCCGACGCAGCCACGCGATCGTCAGCAACGGGGTCACCGCTCTGATCAACCTGGACCACCGCGGCGCGGCGGGCGCCGACCCGGCGGTCGGCGATGGGGCCGGCATCCTGATCCACGTCCCGGACGAGCTGCTGCGGGCCGACGTCGACTTCGACCTGCCGGTCAGCCCCGACCCGCGGCACGGCCAGGCCTACGCGGTCGGCGTGGCGTTCCTGCCGGTCGATCCGGCCGAGCGGGCCAGGGCCAAGGCCATCATCAACCGGGTCCTCGGCGGGGAGAACCTGACCCTGCTGGGTTGGCGCACCGTGCCGACCGACGCCGAGGGCGCCGGCGTCGGGCAGATGGCGCTGGACGTGATGCCCGCATTCGAGCAGCTGTTCATCGCCGGCCCGGTCGGCGAGGACGGCCGGCTGCCCCATGGCCTGGAGCTGGACCGGATGGTCTACCCGGCCCGCAAGCGGATCGAGCACGAGTCCCAGGCCGAGATCGGCGGGGATGGTGTGTACTTCCCGTCGCTGTCCAGCCGGACCATCGTCTACAAGGGCATGCTGACCACCGCGCAACTCCCGGCGTTCTACCCGGACCTCACGGACCAGCGGACGATGAGCGCGATCGCCATCGTGCATTCCCGGTTCTCCACCAACACGTTCCCGGCGTGGCCGCTGGCTCACCCGTTCCGGTACCTGGCGCACAACGGCGAGATCAACACCGTGCGCGGGAACCGGAACCGGATGCGGGCCCGCGAGGCCATGCTCTCGTCCAAGCTGATCCCGGGCGACCTGTCCAGGGCGTTCCCGATCGTCACGCCCGGCGCGGCCTCCGACTCGGCGTCCCTGGACGAAGTGCTGGAGCTGCTGCACCTGGGCGGCCGCAGCCTGCCGCACTCGGTGATGATGATGATCCCGGAGGCCTGGGAGAACAACGCCACCATGGACCCGGCGATCCGCGGATTTGCCGAGTTCCACGCATCGTTGATCGAGCCGTGGGACGGCCCGGCCTGCGTCACCTTCACCGATGGCACCGTGCTCGGCGCGGTGCTGGATCGCAACGGCCTGCGTCCCGGCCGCTGGTGGCTGACCAGCGACGACATCGTGGTGCTGGCCTCCGAGGCCGGGGTGCTGCCGATCCAGCCGGAGAAGGTCATCGAGCGTGGTCGGCTGCAGCCCGGCCGGATGTTCCTGGTCGACACCGACCAGGGCAAGATCCTCAACGACACCGACGTGAAGACCACGCTGGCCGCCGAGCACCCGTACCGCGACTGGGTGCACGCCGGGCTGATGCGGCTGACCGAGCTGCCGCCGCGCGAGCACGTCACCGTCTCGCACCGCAGCGTGCTGGCCCGGCAGCGGATCTTCGGATACACCGAGGAGGAGCTGCGGATCCTGATCAGCCCGATGGCCGCCACCGGCGCCGAGGGCATCGGCTCCATGGGCACCGACACCCCCGAGGCGGTGCTGTCCGAGCGGCCCCGGCTGATCTTCGACTACTTCACCCAGCTGTTCGCGCAGGTGACCAACCCGCCCCTGGACGCCATCCGGGAGGCCGTGGTCACCACGATGGCCTCCGTCATCGGGCCGGAGGCCAACCTGCTCGAACCCGGTCCGTGGTCCTGTCGCCAGGTGGTGCTGCCGTTCCCGGTGCTGGACAACGACGACCTGGCCAAGCTGATGGGCATGAACGCCGACGGCAACCTGCCCGGCTTCGCGTCGGCCACCATCTCCGGTCTCTACGACGTCGGCGAAGGCCCCGCGGCACTGACCGCGGCCATCGAACGATGTCGGCTGGAGACCGACGAGGCGATCGCCCGCGGCGCCCGGGTCATCATGCTGTCCGACCGGCACTCCACCGCGGACAGGGCGCCGATTCCGTCGCTGCTGCTCACCTCCGCGGTACATCAGCACCTGGTGCGGCAGAAGTCGCGGACCAAGGTCGCGCTCGTCGTCGAATCCGGTGATGCCCGCGAGGTCCACCACATCGCGACGCTGCTCGGCTACGGCGCCGGTGCGGTCAACCCGTACCTGGCCATCGAGACCGCCGAGGACCTGGCCCGGCACGGCCTGCTCGGCGACGTCACCCCGGAGAAGGCGGTCAAGAACATCGTGTACGCCCTGGGCAAGGGTGTGCTCAAGGTGATGAGCAAGATGGGGATCTCCACCGTCGGCTCCTACCGGGCGGCGCAGGTCTTCGCCGTGTTCGGGCTCAACCAGGACGTGCTGGACGAGTACTTCACCGGCAGCACCACCCGCACCGGCGGCTCCGGGCTGGACACCGTCGCGGCCGACGTGGCCAAGCGGCACAGCCTGGCCTTCGTGCCGAATCCGCAGACCCTGGAGCACCGGGGCCTGGAGATCGGCGGTCAGTACCAGTGGCGCCGCGAGGGCGAGATCCACCTGTTCAACCCGGAAACGGTGTACCTGCTGCAGCACTCCACCCGCAGCAAGCAGCAGAAGATCTTCCGCCGGTACGCGGAGACGGTGGACAAGCTGAGCAGGCAGGGCGGCACCCTGCGCGGGCTGTTCGAGCTGCGCACCGACGACGCAACGCCGGTGCCGCTGGCGGAGGTGGAGCCGGCCACCGAGATCGTCAAGCGGTTCGTCACCGGCGCCATGTCCTACGGGTCGATCTCCATCGAGGCGCACCAGACCCTGGCCATCGCGATGAACCGGCTCGGCGGCCGCTCGAATACGGGCGAGGGCGGTGAAGATGTCGATCGCCTGCTCGACCCGGTGCGCCGGTCGGCGATCAAGCAGGTCGCGTCCGGCCGGTTCGGGGTGACCAGTCCCTTTCTGGTCAACGCCGCCGAGATCCAGATCAAGATGGCGCAGGGCGCCAAGCCCGGCGAGGGCGGTCAGCTACCCGGAAGCAAGGTCTACCCGTGGATCGCGGCGACCAGGCACGCCACCGCGGGCGTCGGCCTGATATCGCCGCCGCCGCACCACGACATCTATTCGATCGAGGACCTCAAGCAGCTCATCCACGACCTGCGCAACGCCAATCCGGCCGCCGACGTGTCGGTGAAGCTGGTGTCCGAGCCCGGGGTGGGTACCGTCGCCGCCGGCGTCACCAAGGCCCACGCGGACAAGGTGATCATCGCCGGGTACGACGGCGGCACCGGCGCCGCGCCGCTGACCTCGCTCAAGCACGCCGGCCAGCCGTGGGAGCTGGGTATCGCCGAGACCCAGCAGACGCTGCGCATCAACCAGCTGCGCGAGCAGGTCAAGGTGCAGGTCGACGGCGGCCTGCGCACCCCGCGGGACGTGATCGTGGCCATGCTGCTCGGCGGTGAGGAGTTCGGCTTCTCCACCGCGCCGTTGGTGGTCGCCGGCTGCGTCATGATGCGGGTCTGCCACCTGGACACCTGCCCGGTCGGTATCGCCACCCAGAACCCCGTGCTGCGCGATCGCTACACCGGCACCCCCGAGTTCGTCGAGACGTTCTTCCTCTATATGGCCGAGATGATCCGGGAATACCTGGCGGCGCTGGGCTTCCGGACCGTGCAGGAGGCTGTCGGGCACGCCGAGATGCTGGACATCTCCGCCGCCGTCGAGCACCACCGGGCCCGCGGGTTGGACCTGACGCCGCTGCTGGAGATCCCCGAGGTGGCCAGCGAGTACTCGTGCACCAACCCGGCCCGGCACGACCTGTCCAAGACACTGGACGCCGAGTTGATCAAGCAGGCCGCCCCGGCGCTCCAGGACGCCCGTGGGGTGCGCATCCACCAGCCGATCCGCAACGTCGACCGCACCGCCGGCACCATGCTGGGGTCCGAGGTCACCAGGGTGTTCGGGCCGGAAGGACTGCCCGACCACACCATCGAGGTCAACCTCACCGGCACCGCCGGCCAGTCCCTCGGCGCGTTCCTGCCCAAGGGTGTGTCCATCGATCTGCTCGGCGACGCCAACGACTACGTCGGCAAGGGCCTGTCCGGCGGTCGGATCGTGATCCGGCCGGACGAGAACTCGCCGTCCCAGGCGCCCGGGGTGAAGACCCAGGTGATCGCCGGCAACACCATCGGCTACGGCGCCACCTCGGGCGAGATCTACCTGCGTGGCCGGGTGGGCGAGCGGTTCGCCGTCCGCAACTCGGGCGCCCTGATGGTGGTCGAAGGCACCGGCGACCACGCCTGCGAATACATGACGGGCGGTCGGGTGGTCATCCTCGGCCGCACCGGCCGCAATGTCGGGGCCGGCATGAGCGGCGGCATCGCCTATCTGCTCGACCCGGAACCGGCGAAGGTCAACCCCGAGCTGGTCGACCTGGAAGCGCTGGACACCGATGAGGTGGCCTGGCTCGGCGAGGTGATCGGGTCGCACGCCAAGCTGACCGGTTCCCGGATCGCCGCCGCCCTGATGGCCGACTGGCCGATCGCCGCGGTGCGCTTCTCCCGGGTGATGCCCCGCGACTACCGGCGGGTGCTGGCGCTGCGCGCCGAGGCGGCCGCCCTCGGCGTGAACGCCGACGAGCTGATCATGGAGGCCAGTCATGGCTGACCCGAGTGGATTTCTCAAACACAAGCGTGGCGGCCCGGCCCGGCGCCCGATCCCGCTGCGCCTGCGGGACTGGCGCGAGGTCTACGAGACCTACGACGAGCAGGACACCCGCAACCAGGCCACTCGCTGCATGGACTGCGGCATCCCGTTCTGCCACCAGGGCTGCCCCCTGGGCAACCTGATCCCGGAGT
>JBIOVW010000789.1:0-5460 GCA_044867945.1 Nakamurella sp.
ATAACAACCACATTCCCATGATCAACTCGAAAGCAGGGGCGTGGCCGGGCGGGCCAGGGCCACGCGCACCACCGCGGCGATGGCGCCGGCCTCGATCAGGAACCCGTCGTGCCCGTAGTCGGAGTGCATGACCACCAGCGGCCGGGCCGTCGGGGCGGTGGCGATCAGCTCGCCCTGGGCCGGCAGGAACAGCCGGTCCGAGTCCACCACCGAGACCGTGAGCTCGGCCGAGATCCGGTGCAGCGCGTCATCGACGCCACCGCGGTCGCGGCCGATGTCGTGCGTGTGCATGGCCTCGGTGAGCGCGATGTACGAGTTCGGGTCGAACCGGCCGCCCAGCTTGCGGCCGTGATGCTGCAGGTACGACTGGACCGCGAACCGACCGCCGCGCAGCGGATCCTCGTCCGCCTGCGCCGAGCGGCCGAAGCGGGTGTCCAGCTCCAGTGCCGACCGGTAGGTGGTGTGCGCGATCTGCCGGGCGATGCCCATGCCGGTCAGCGGTGCCGGCCCGTCGTAGTAGTCACCGCCGGCGAAGTCCGGATCGGCCCGGATGGCGGCGAGTTGCGTCGTGCCCCAGGCGATCTGGTCGGCGGTGAAGTAGGCGCAGGTGGCCAGGGCCAGGCAGCGGGCCACCCGGTCCGGGTACGTGACGGCCCACTCCAGGGCCCGCATCCCGCCCATCGAGCCGCCGACCACGGCCTGGAACCGGGTGATGCCCAACGCGTCGGCCAATGCGGCCTCGGCCGCGACCTGGTCGCGGATGGTGATCCGCGGGAAGCGGGACCCGTACGGCCGGCCGTCCGGGGCGATCGACGACGGCCCGGTGGTCCCCCGGCAGCCGCCGAGCACGTTGGCGGCCACCGCGAAGTACCGGTCGGTGTCCACCGGGGCGCCGGGCCCGATCAACCCGTCCCACCAGCCCGGGGTGGGCTGGTGCGGCCCGGTCGGGCCGACCACGTGCGAGTCGCCGGTCAGCGCGTGCAGCACCAGCACCGCGTTGTCGCCGGCCGCGTCGAGCGTGCCCCAGCTCTCGTAGGCCATGGTGACCCGGTCCAGCCGCATCCCGGACTCGGTCACCAGCGGGCCGATGTCGACGTATCGACGACGGTCGACCGAGCCGTCGACGCCGTCCTGGGTGCCGGCCGGCGCCCGGTCCAGAGCGGTCACCCCTTGGCGGCCCGGAACCCGGCCTCCAGGTCGGCCAGGATGTCGTCGATGTGCTCGATCCCGACCGCCAGCCGGATCAGGCCGGGGGTCACCCCGGTGGTCAGCCGCTCGGCCGGGGACAGCTGGGCATGGGTGGTGGACGCCGGGTGGATCACCAGCGACCGCACGTCACCGAGGTTGGCCAGGTTCGTGAACAGCTCCAGCGCGTCGGCGAACGCCTGGCCCGCCTCGACCCCGCCCTTGATCTCGAAGGTGACGATCGGCCCGCCGCCGATCGGCGAGTACTTGCGCTGCAGGTGGTGCCAGGGGCTGGAGCTCAGGCCGGGGTAGGACACCGACTCGACATCGTCCCGCGCGGCCAGGAACTCGGCGACCCTGGTCGCGTTGTCGTTGTGCCGCTGCACCCGCAACGACAGCGTCTCGACGCCCTGGGAGATCAGGAACGCGTTGAACGGGCTGATCGCCGGACCGATGTCCCGAAGGCCCTGCAGCCGGGCCTTGAAGATGAACGCCACGTTTGCCTTGAACAGGCCCTCCGGCCCGAGGTCGACGCCCCAGGTCAGGTTGTTGTAGCTGGGGTCGGGGGTGTTGAAGCTTGCGAATCGGTCGGCGTGCGCGACCCAGTCGAAGTTGCCCGAGTCGACGATCACGCCACCGATGGCGGTGCCGTGGCCGCCCAGGTACTTGGTCGCCGAATGCACCACGATGTCCGCGCCGTGCTCGATGGGCCTCATGAGATACGGGGTGGGCACGGTGTTGTCGACGATCAGCGGCACGCCGACCTCGTGCGCCACGGCCGAGATCGCCGCGAAGTCCAGGACGTCGAGCGCGGGGTTGGAGATCGACTCCCCGTAGAACGCCTTGGTGTTCGGTCCCGCCGCCGCCCGCCAGGACTCCGGATCGTCCGGATCCTGCACGAAGTCGACGGTGATACCCAGCTTCGGCAGCGTGTAGTGGAACAGGTTGTAGGTGCCGCCGTAGAGCCTCGGCGACGACACGATCTGGTCTCCGGCCTGCGCCAGGGTCAGGATCGTGAGAGTCTCGGCCGACTGGCCGGAGGCGACCAGCAGCGCGCCGACCCCACCCTCCAGGGAGTTGATCCGGTCCTCCACCACGGCCTGGGTGGGGTTCATGATCCGGGTGTAGATGTTGCCAAGCTCCTCGAGGGCGAAGAGCTTGCGGCCGTGTTCGGAGGAGTCGAACGCGTACGAGGTGGTCTGGTAGATGGGCAGCGCCCGCGCCTTGGTGGTCGGATCGGGGGTCTGGCCGGCGTGGATCTGGCGGGTCTCGAAGGACCACTGTGCGGACATCTTCGGTCTCCTGGGGTGAGTCTGGTCGCAAGGGACTCGGTCTGGGGTGGTCGGGCGAGTCTAGCCACGACGACAGGACGCCCCGGCTGCGGAACGTGGCCGCACCACGCGGCGCTGTCGATCTTGTCGGATCGTTACTCAGCGAAGGCATCCGGCACGCTGCCACCCCGACGCCACGCCTTGGGTGGGAAAATAATCCAGAATCCCACCACTGCGTGTAACGCAGGTATCGGAAGGTGCATCCCAACGGACCCTGGCGTCGCAGTGCGGGATCCCGGACAATCGACCTAGGCCAAATGGAGGACCGGGCCTCGAATCATGCCTGTGTGTTTCTTTGGTGTTCCGTGACCTAACCGTGGTGATCTTGATGGGTGGCGAAGGAGTCGAGGTGAGCGAGCGACAGTCGATGCCGAGCTACGTCGGCCAAGTCGAGTGCGACCCCGACGGCGCCCTGTGGGCGGTGCTGTACCGGAACTCGCGGGTGGTCAATCGCGAGCAGGTGTCGTCGGTGCGCCAGGGCAAACGCCGAGTCACCGACCTGGTGCTGTCGGCCGCCGACGCGCTGGTCGAGCGGCCCAGCCGGGTCGGGCCGACCCACCTGAATCGGATGGTGGAGCCGCGGGTACCCATGCCCCGGCACCGTCGCGCTCCGGTTGCCGGAATCGGCTGATCCCGCATCCTGTCTTGGTGATCCCCACGGGAACCCAGACCGTGTTGCACGGACGCGGCCTGACCGCCGTGGTCACCGAGGTCGGCGCGACGCTGCGCGAGCTGAGCTGGCAGGGCCGGCCGCTCATCGCGGGCTTCGGTCGGCACGACCTGCCGTTCGGCTATCAGGGCGCGGTGCTGGCGCCCTGGCCCAATCGCCTGGCCGACGGCCGTTACCGATTCGGCGGCAGGCAGTTCCAGGTTCCCCTCACCGAGCCCGAACGGTTCAACGCCCTGCACGGTCTGGTGTGCTTCGCGCCGTGGCGGGTGGCGGTGACCGAACCGGAGTCGGTGACGCTCACCCACCGGCTCTGGCCGCAGCGCGGCTACCCGTTCCTGCTGGACCTGACCGCCGAGTACCGGTTGTCCGAGGCGGGCCTGACCTTCACCCTGACCGCGGTGAACGCCGGCGACGGCCCGGCGCCGTACGGCGCCTCGTTCCATCCCTATCTGATCGCCGGCGGCGGCGCCGTCGACGAGTGGACGGTGCAGGTCCCGGCCGCCCGGTACCTGACGGTGGACCCGGACCGGCTGCTGCCCGTCGCGCAGGCACCGGTCGGCCCGGCCGGCTACGACTTCTCCGCACCCACCGCACTGCGCGACATCGTGGTGGACCACGCCTTCACCGACCTCGGCTTCGACGACGCCGGCGAGGTGAGCCTGCGCCTGGTGGGTCCGAGCGGCCGTGGGGTGGCCATGACCTGGGATCCGGGTGCGCCCTGGCTGCAGCTGTGCATCCCGGATGCGAGCAACCCGACGCTGAACCGCAGGGCACTGGCCGTCGAGCCGATGACGTGCCCACCGGATGCGTTCAATTCCGGCGTTGACCTGGTGACGCTGCCGCCGGGCGGCGAGCACACGTTCCGGCTGACGATCGCGCCGATCGACTGACCTCAGGCCTCGCGGGACTCCAGGGCCAGCAGCGTTCGCTTGGCCTCCGGACCGCCGGCGTACCCGCCCACCGACCCGTCGGAACGCACCACCCGGTGGCACGGCACGACGATCGGCAGCGGGTTGGCGCCGCACGCCGAACCCACTGCGCGCACCGCCCGCGGGTTGCCGGCCGCCCGGGCGATCTCTGCGTAGGTGGCGGTGCGGCCGTACCCGATCAGCGGTAGCCGGGCGAGCACCTGCGCCCGGAATCCGCCGGTCAGCCGGTGGTCAAGTGGCAGGTCGAAGGCCCGGCGGGCGCCGGCGAAGTACTCGTCCAACTCCCTGGCCGCCTCGTCCAGCGGGTGCGCGTCGGCCAGGATCCGCGGGCCGATCCGGTGGGCGAGGTCGTCCAGCACCCGGTCGTGGTCCTGACCGGCGAAGGCGATCCGGACCAGCCCTGCCTGGGTGCCGGCCAGCAGCAGCGACCCGAGCGGGGTGTCCAGCGTGCGGTAGACGACGTCGACGATGCCCTCCGCCCTGGCCGCCGCGGCCAGCCGGTCGTGCAGGGCGCGAAGATGGTGCCCGTCCACGGCGGCGTCGGTGGTCAGTTCGGTCAGCAGGATGTCGGTCATGCCGTGGCTCCCTCTCGGTCGGCGATAACGCGGCGCAACGCCCTGATGCCATCGGCGGCCGCCCGCCGGGCCGCCTCTGGGGAGCCGCCGATGATCCGTGCGACATCGCGGTGCGGCAGGCCGGCGACATGGTGGTAGGCCACGGCGTGCCGCTGACGGTCGGGCAGCGCGCGGACCGCGGCCCACAGGTCGTCGGCGGGCTCGGTGGGCACACCGAGCCCCGACGGCAGCTCCGGAGCGTCGGCGACCGGGACCGCGCGGCGGCCGGCGGCGCGCACGACGTCGATCGCCTTGCGGTGCGCGATGGTCACCAACCAGGCCTCGACGTTGGCGTCGACCGGCAGGTCCGGGTAGGCGCGCAGCGCGGCCAGGAACGTCTCCGCCCAGGCGTCGTCCGCGTCGACCGGGCCGAGCACCGCACGGCACACCCGCAGCACGGTGCCGCCGTGCCGGGCCACGATGCGTTCGAACGGCGCGCTGGACACGTCAGGTAGACGCGCGGGGCGAGCCGGACGTGAGGTGCAGCACCGGTTCAGTGTGCCGATCCACAGCAATTCGCTCTTGCCAAAGCGCTGAACACACGTTTAGCATACTGTCCATGCGTTCAGCATCCACCCTCCAGGCGGACCTGACCGCCCGGGCGCGGATCCGGGATTCGGCGATCGTGTTCGCCGGCCGGCACGGGTTCCGGGCGGTGACGATGCGGGCGATCGCCGCGGACGCCGGCGTCTCCCCCGCGCTGGTGATCCACCACTTCGGCTCCAAGGACG
>JBIOVW010000790.1:0-4724 GCA_044867945.1 Nakamurella sp.
GCGAGCGAAACATGAACACCGCGCCGACGCCCGTTGGCGGGGACCGAGCCTTCGAGGTGCCCCCGACGGGCGTCGGCGATGAGCGGACGGCGATGAGCGAGCGTCGGCGATGAGCGAGCCGGCGGGCGCCCCGATCGTCATCGCCGGGTTGCCCAACCTCCGTGATATCGGCGGGTGGCCGACCCGGGACGGCGGCCGGGTTCGCCGGGGCATGGTCTACAGATCCGTTGAACTCGGTCGCCTCGACCAGCATGGCGTGCGTTCGTTGGCCGCGCTGGGTATTCGGACCGTGTACGACTTTCGCACCGCGGCCGAGCGCATCGCCGAGCCGGACCGGACGCCGGACGGCGTGACCGACGTGGCGTTGGACGTGCTGGCCGACATGGCGGACGCCTCCGCCGCCGCGTCGCTGTTCACGCTGCTCACCGATCCGGCCCAGGCCCCGAAGGTACTCGGCGGCGGGCGCGCGGAGGCCCTTTTCGTCGAGTCCTACCGGGACATCGTCTCCTTGCCCAGCGCCTTGTCGGCCTACCGGCAGTTCTTCCTCGGCCTGGTCGACCCGGCCGCCCGGCCCGCGCTGTTCCACTGCACCACCGGCAAGGACCGCACCGGTTGGGGTGCCGCGGCCTTGCTGATGCTGCTCGGCGTGTCCGACGAGGACGTGTTGCGGGACTACCTGCTCACCAACGACGAGCTGCTGCCGGCACTGCAGCCGGTCTTCGACAGGTTCGCGGCGGCGGGTGGCGACCCGGACCTGCTGCGGCCGGTGCTGGGCGTTCGGGAGGCGTACCTGGCCACTGCGCTGCACGAGATGCGTTCCCGCTGGGGTGATGTCGACCGGTATTTCGGCGACGGACTGGGCCTGGGCAGCAGCGTCCAGACACAGCTGCGCGCAGCGTTCGTCGAGCCCGGGATCAGGGCGTGACGAGTGCGAAGTCTGGGTCATGAAGGTTGCGGCGCCGCAGCAGTCGAGTGCCCACCTGCCACGCGGGTGCGATGATCGGTACGTGGGAGGGAGCGGAATGGACGACAACGATCTACGGCACCTGCGACGCTGCGTCGAGCTGGCCGAGCAGGCCCTGGAGAGCGGTGATGAGCCATTCGGCTCGGTGCTGGTGACCGGCGACGGATCGGTGCTGGCCGAAGACCACAACCGGGTCGCCGGCGGCGACCGCACCCGGCACCCCGAGTTCGAACTGGCCCGCTGGGCGGCCGAGAACCTCTCCCCGCGCGAGCGTCGCGCCGCCACCGTGTACACCTCCGGTGAACACTGCCCGATGTGCGCCGCGGCCCACGCCTGGGTCGGCCTCGGCCGGATCGTCTACGCGACCTCGACGGCCCAGCTGATGTCCTGGCTCGGCGAGTGGGGCGTCCCGTCCGGTCCGGTGGCGCCGCTGCCGATCGGCCAGGTCGCGCCCGGAGTTCCGGTGGACGGTCCGTCGATCGAACTCGAGACCCAGGTCAAGCAGCTGTACCGACAGGCGTTCACGCATCCGGTGGTGCCCTGATCCTCGTCAGGGGAACGCGCCGTCCGAGCCCTCCTCCTCGCGTTTGTCGGGGGGTGGGTGGTACTCGATCTGTTCGACGCTGCGTTCGACCGCCGGCAGCAGCTGGTGCCGGTGGCCGTAGATGTCCAGCAGGGAGAGCAGCATCGCGGTGACCGGCACCGCGAGAAAGGCACCGGCGACACCGAACAACGCCGCCCCCAACAGGACGGACCCGAAGGCGACGGCGGGGTGCATGTTGACCGCCCTGGCGTTGATCCGCGGCTCGATGGTCAGGTTCTCCACCTGCTGGTAGACGATCGCCCACACGAGCGCGACCACACCGATCCACGGGTTGGGGCTCAGCAACCCGACGACGACGGGCAGCGCGATCGAGATGTAGGTGCCGATCGTCGGGACGAACTGGGCGACGATGCCCGTCCACAGGGCCAGCGGAAGCCAGTACGGCATCCCGATGATCGCGAACACGATGCCGGTGGTGATCGAGTTGATCCCGGCCAGGACCGCCCGCGCCAGGACGTATCCGCCCGTCTTCTCCTCGGTCAGCGTCCACACCGTCGCGGCCACGGACTGCCAGCGCGCCGGGAACAGCCGCGCACTCCAGCGGACGAACCGCGGCATGTCCGCCGACAGGTAGAACAGGAACAGGCCGAACGTGAACACGCTGAACACGCCGACCACGAACGAGCCCACGATGCCGATCAGGTTGACCCCGACCGTCGCGGCGACACCGGCGATGTCGGCCGGTGAAAGGTTGACCGCCGTCAGGATGTCGTCACGCGAGAGCGACTGGGAGAACGTGGAATTGATCCAGCCGAGGGCGCCGTCGATCAATGCGGGGATCTGCCCGATCAGCTGCGCCAGCTGGTCGACGAACAGCCGCCCGAAGGCCAGGAAGAACCCGGCCACAAGAACGACCATCGCGATCATCACGATCGCGGTCGCGTAGCCCCGTCGCATGTGCCGGGCCAGCCGATCGACGACCGGTGCCATGGCGATGGCCCCGAACCAGGCCATGAGCACCATGAACAGCACGCCACCGCCGTCGCTGACGACGAACCGGACAAGCAGCGCGAAGGCGACGACGGCGAGCACAGCCAGGCCGGTCCGCCAGATGTTGGACGGCGAGAACACGACCAGCCGGCGCACGGCTCGTGGTCCGTCGCGATCATCCGGCGGACGGGGGTCGGATATCGGGGCGTCGTCGGGTTCGCGCACCAGCCCACGGTAGATCGGCAATGGCGGGCTCAGTGACCGGCGCCGATCCGCCGGGCCGCGGAGGGCAGGTGCAGTTGGGCCAGCATCGCGTCGGCGCGCGGCGTCACCGAGGAGCGGGTGAGCAGCGACACCGCGACCATCGTGACGAACGAGGCCGGCACCGAGACCACCGCCGGCTGGCCGACCAGCGACTCGAGCGGGCCGGTGGTGATGCCGGGGACGATCCAGATCACCAGGGCGCCCAGCGACACCCCGCCCCCGACGATCAGCCCGGCGGACGCGCCGGCCGTGGTCAGGCCGCGCCACCAGATGCCCAGCACCAGCAGCGGACAGAACGTCGATGCCGCCACCGCGAACGCCATGCCGACCACCCGGGAGATGTCCGCGCTGGTCGTCGGCAGCGCGATCAGCAACGGCACCAGACCGGCCACCACCGCGGCGGTCCTGAAGTCGCGGACCCGACCACGCAACACGTCGGTGGACAGCACGCCCGCGGCGGCCACCACCAGCCCGGACGAGGTCGACAGGAACGCGGCGATGGCGCCGGCCGCCACCAGCGCGGCCAGCACGGCACCGAGAGCCCCGCCCACGACCTGCACGGGCAGACCCAGGAGCAGGGAGTCGGCCTGGCCGGGCGCCGGTGGCGGCATCGTCCGGTGCATGAGCACCCCGGCCAGTGTGGGAAAGATGTAGAAGACACCGAGCAGCGCGATCACCCGAACTGTCGTCGCTCGGGCCGACCCGCCGTCGACGTTCGTGTAGAACCGGACCAGCACGTGCGGCAGACCCATGGTGCCCAGGAACGTGGCCAGCATCAGCGAGTAGATCTCCGCCGCCGACTCACCGCCGCCCAGTCCCCCGCCGGCGTCCGCCCAAACGCCGGTGAACAGGTCGGTCGCCCCCGGTCTGGCGACCACGAAACCGATCAGTACCGGCAGCGAGATCGCGACCAGCTTGAACCAATACTGCATCGCCTGCACCAGCGTGATCGACCGCATCCCGCCGGCCACCACGTTGAGCGTCACGACCAGCGCGACAACCACCACACCGACCCACCGGGGCAGGCCGGTGACCTCCTGCAGCACCAGGCCGGCGCCGTGCAGGAGCGGCACCATGTACACCCAGGCGATGACCAGCACCAGCCCGGTCGCCAAAGCGCGCAAACGTCTGGATCCCCACCGTATCTCGGCGAAGTCCGGCACGGTGTAGGCGCCGGAGCGCCTCAGCGGGGCGGCGACGAACAGCTGCAGCGCGAGGTAGCCGGCGGTGAATCCCACGGGGTACCAGAGCGCGTCCGGCCCGTACACCGCGATCAGCCCGGCGACACCGAGGAACGACGCCGCCGACAGGTACTCGCCGGAGATCGCCGCGGCGTTCCAGGCCGGCCGGACCGTGCGGGACGCGACCAGGAAGTCGTTGGTGGTACGGGCGAACCGGACCCCGTACGCGCCGATGATCCCGGTGAGCAGCACCACCAGCGCGATCGCGATCAGCGAGAGGGTCGACCCCTCGGGCGTCATCGCTGCTCGTCCCGGCCGAGCAGCGCGGTGAAGTCCCGCTCGATCCGTTCCGCCTGCCGGCGGTGCCACCGGGCCAGGACGTACAGCGCCGGATACGCGAGCACCCCGAGCAGCCACCAGGCCACCGGGACGCCCAGCACCCGGGCCTGCCCGAACGCCGGGACGAAGGCGAACAGCGCGGGCAGCGGGGCGAACACGGCAAGGGCCAGCACGGCGATCCGGATCGACGCGGCCAGCTGCGCGCGGACCAGCCCGCGCACCAGCTCCCGGCCGAGTTCGGTCTGCTCGTCCACCTCCGCCCCGCGCAGCACCGAGCGGCGGGACGGGCGCCGGTCGGCCAGCACCACCCTGACCCGACGCGGCGGGTGGCGGTCGGTCACCGACCGGGCCGGCGGCCGGCCAGCAGCTGCTCCTTGAGCGTGCGCAGGTGCCGGCGGCTCACCGGCAGGTCGGCGACCGTCGGCTGGCCGGACACCAGGAT
>JBIOVW010000791.1:0-7863 GCA_044867945.1 Nakamurella sp.
ACCTGCTGCTCATGGTGGCCCTGCGGTCGATCATCCTGCCGTTGAAAGCCATTGTGATGAATCTGATGTCGGTCGGCGCGGCCTACGGGGTGGTGGTCGCGCTGTTCCAGTGGGGCTGGGGCGCGGAGCTGTTCGGGTTCCGGCCCGAGGGCTTCATCCAGGCGTTCGTGCCGCTGTTCCTGTTCTCCGTGCTGTTCGGCCTGTCCATGGACTACGAGGTGTTCCTGATGACCCGGATGCGGGAGGAATGGGAACGCACCGGATCCAACGAGCAGGCGGTCACCAGCGGCCTGGAGCGCACCGGACGGACCGTCACCTCGGCCGCGTTGATCATGGTGGTGGTGTTCGCCGCGTTCACCGGCAGCCGGCTGCTGGCCTTCAAGGCCATGGGGTTCGGGCTGGCCGCGGCCGTGCTCATCGACGCGACCGTGGTGCGGGTGGTCGCGGTGCCGGCGACGATGCGCCTGCTTGGTCGGCTCAACTGGTGGCTGCCGCGGTGGCTGGATCGCATCCTGCCGCATCTCGAACCGCCGGCGCCGGTCGGTCAGGAGTCGAGGAACACAGTCAGCGCGCCCAGCGCGCCCTCGATGGTCTCGGCCGACCCGGCGAAGGAGAACCGGAGGAACCGGCGGCCGTCGACCACATCGAAGTCGATGCCGGGTGCGGCCGCGACTCCGGCTTCGGCCAGCAGCCGGGCGCAGAACTCGGCCGAATCCGAGGTCCTGTCGCCGATATCGGCGTACACGTAGAACGCTCCGTCGGCCGGCGCGAGCCGGTCGATGCCCAGGCGGCGCAACCCGTTCAGCAGCAGGCCCCGGTTGTGCGCGTACCGCTGCACGTGGGCGTCGCACTCGGCGTAGGCGTCGAAGGCGGCGATCGCGGCGTACTGCGCGGGCGCGGGCGGGCAGATCGCCAGATTGCCGGCCAGCGCGTCGACCACGTCGACGAGGTCGTCGGGCACCAGCAGCCAGCCGATCCGCCAGCCGGTCATCGAGAAGTACTTGGAGAATGAGTTGACCACGAAGCCGGAGCGGTCGGACCGCCAGCTGGTGCTGGTGACGCCGGTGTAGGTGATGCCGTGGTAGATCTCGTCGGAGACCAGCCGCACCCCGTTGTCCGCGCACCAGATCGCCAGGGTCGCCAGCTCACCCGGTTCCAGCATGGTTCCGGTGGGATTGGCCGGGCTGGCCACGATCAGGCCGTCCAGGCCCAGGTTCTGGACCATCCGCTGGGTGGGCTGGTACCGGGTGTCCGGTCCGCACGGCAGGTCGATGACCTCACACCCCAACGCGTGCAGGATGTTCCGGTACGCGGGATAGCCGGGCCGGGCAAGCCCGACCCGACCGCCCACGTCGAAGGCGGCCAGGAACGCCAGCAGGAATCCGCCCGACGAGCCGGTGGTGACGACCACGCTGTCGGGATCCACCGCCAGGTCGTAGCGGTCCCGGTAGTGCCCGGCGATGGCGTCGCGAAGGGGCTGGATGCCCGGCGCCTCGGTGTAGCCGAGGATGTGCGAGTCCAGCGCGGCGTGTGCCGCCCGGCGGACCGGCGTCGGCGCGGCCGTGGATGGTTGACCCGCGGCCAGATCCCAGACCACGTTGCCCGTGTGGCGCCGTCGGGCGGCGGCCGCGAGCACCTTCATGACGTAGAACGGTGCCACCCGGGACCGTTCCGACGGTTCGAAACGGCCGGTGCCGGCGGGACTGTCGGTGCCGGGCACCGGACCGGTCAGGCGGTGCCGGGCACGTGCACCCGGCCCTCCGCGGCGGCCAGCGCGATGTCCGTGCGGTGATGCGAGCCGCGCAGGTGCACCGCATCGACCAACGCGTAGGCCTGCTTGCGGGCCGACGCCAGGTCGTCGCCCGTCCCCACCACCGACAGCACACGTCCGCCGGCGGACACCACCGTCCCGTCATCGGCGAGTTTCGTTCCGGCGTGCAGTATCCCGTCCGCGTCGGCACCGGTGATCGGGTCACCGGTCACCGGGCCGGCCGGATAGTTCTCCGCGGCGATCACCACCGTCACGGCCGCCGCGCCCCGCCAACTGAGCGGAAAGTCGCCCAGCCCGCCGGCCGCGGCCCTGGCGAGCAGCGCACCCAACGGGGTGTCCAGGAGTTCCAGCACCACCTGGGTCTCCGGGTCGCCGAACCGGCAGTTGAACTCGATGACCTTCGGCCCGGTGGCCGTGATCACCAGACCCGCATACAGCAGTCCCGTGAAAGACGCGGCCCGTCGGGCCATCTCGGCCAGCACCGGCTCCAGCACAGTCCGCTGCACCGTGTCGACCAGACCGACCGGCGCCCACGGGAGCGGGGCGTAGGCACCCATTCCACCGGTGTTCGGTCCGGTGTCACCATCGCCGACCCGCTTGAAGTCCTGTGCGGGCAGTAGCGGGACCGCCGTCCTCCCGTCGCACACCGCGAACAGGGACACCTCCGGCCCGGCCAGGTACTCCTCGACCAGCACCGGGTGGCCCAGGTCGAGCACCGCCCTGGCGTGGGCGACCGCCGCGTCCCGATCCTCGGTGACCACGACGCCCTTGCCGGCCGCGAGCCCGTCGTCCTTGACCACGTACGGCGACCCGCAGGTGTCCAGGGCGGCGGCGACCTGCCCGGCTTCGGTGACCGTGACGGCCCGCGCGGTCGGCACGTCGGCGGCGGCCATCACGTCCTTGGCGAAGGCCTTGGAACCCTCGATGCGGGCGGCCGCCGCGCTGGGCCCGAACACCGCGAACCCGCGCTCGCGCAGCACGTCGGCGGCCCCGTTGACCAGCGGCACCTCCGGTCCGATGACCACAAGGTCGGGTCTCACGTGGGCGGCGACGGCGGCGATCGCCGCGTTGTCGGCGACGTTCACCGGGTGGGAGGTGGCGATCGCACGGGTCCCCGCATTGCCCGGCGCGATGTGCAGGTCGGTGACGCCGGGGTCACGCCGCAGCGCCCGGAGCAGGGCGTGCTCGCGGGCGCCCGAGCCGATGACGAGAATGCGCACGTCGGGAGACTACTGCCTGCGGTGCGGACCTTACGCGCGCGCGGTGTCGGCAGCGTGCGAGGCTGGCACCATGGCCAACCGGTTGTCCCAGGCGGACCTGCTCGCCGCACTCGACTCCGAGGCGATCCGGCTGGCCCGGGAGGCCGACCGGGTGCTCGACTCCGACGCGGTGCCGACCTGTCCGGGGTGGACGGTGCGCGACCTGGTGACCCACGTCGGTGGGGTGCACCGCTGGGCGACCAGAGTGGTCGCGGACGGGCTCACCGAGAACACTGCCGACGTCGGTGAGTCCTTCGTTGCCCCGGTCGATCCGGATCGGTTGCTGCCCTGGTTCGTGGAGGGTGGCAGGGTCCTGATCCGCACCCTGCGGGACGCCCCGGACGACCTGCGGGCCTTCGTCTTTCTCAAGAGCGCGCCGCCGGCCAAGCTGTTCTGGACCAGGCGACAGGCCCACGAGACCACCATTCACCGGGTGGACGCGCAGGCCGCCCGGCTCGGCCGGATGCCGTCCACCGCCGAGGCCGGAATCCCGACCGCGTTCGCGCTGGACGGGTTGGACGAGTTGCTGACCGGGTTCCTGCCCCGGCGCAGCAGCCGGCTGCGCACCGACGAGCCGTTCCGCACGGTCATCGCTCCCACCGATTCACCGGTCGCCTGGACGGTGGCGGTGTCGACGGATCCACCGGTGGTCACCGAGGGGTCCGACCCGACGTCGCAGTCGCAGGTGACCGGCTCCGCGGCCGCGCTGTATCTGGGCCTGTGGAACCGCGGGGACGACGTCGCCGAGAAGGGCACCGTGGACCTGCTCGGGCACTGGCGGGACCAGGTCCGGGTCCGCTGGAGCTGACGCTTTTGCTGTTGATCATGGGATGAGGGTTGTTATGGCTCCGCCATAACAACCCTCATCCCATGATCAACAGCATCCGGCGGCGACGTCCTACAGGTGCTTCTGCCAGTCGATGGCCCTGCCCACCGGCCGGTAGCCGAGCGCCTCGTTCACCGCGATCATGTGGTCGTTGGAGGCGGCGTTCCAGGTCTCGAGGGTCCGCACCTGTGGTTCCCGCTCGGCCAACTGCCGCAGCATGGCGATCTTCAGCGCCAGGCCGAGCCGGTGCCCGCGGTGTGCCCGCAGCACGCTTGTGTCGAGCTGGTGAGCGTGCCAGGGCTGCAGCGCCTCGACGGCGAGAATCGTCTGCCCGGCCAGTTCGCCGGTCGGCCGGTGCCGTGCCACCAGACGGTGCAGGCGTCGATCGCGCGCGAGCTGCGCCTTCTCGAACGCGCGGAGACGTTCGGGTGTGAAGACCTCGTCCTCGATGTCCAGGTCGTCGATCGGGGCATCGTTGATCGCGGCCGCCATCTCGCTGATCGCGGCGAGCAGGCCCTCCGGGGTGGGGTACCCGATCGGCACGATCTCGTAATCGGCATGCTGAGTGGCCGCGTCGGCGGACAGTGCGTCGAGCCGCGCCCAGTCCAGACTCCACAGGTCCTGCGCCCGCTTGACCTCCTCGCTCGCCCGGTCCAAACCCATCGCCTTGGCGAACGCCATGCCCGGCGAACCCTCCCAGCTTGCCGCCGTCACCAACGTCCGGCCGTCGGCCACCGCGCGCGCCACGCCGGCCTCGAACAGTTCGGCGCCCAGGCCGCGGCGACGAGCGGACGGGTCGACGGTGACCTCGATGTCCGCCGCGTGCTGGTTGTCCCACGTCGACGAATTCATCCCGAGCAGGCCGACCACCCGACCACGGGTGTCCCGTGCCAGGGCAGTCTGCGGCGGATTCAGGTCCCACCCGTACTTCAGGCCGGAGGCGACCCGGCGCGCGGAGTAGGCCAGGTCGCCCGGGCGGTCGGCGGCCCGGGCGACCTCGATGAGGGCGGTCGCCGCGTCGATGTCGCGCCGGTCCAGGGAGTTCGGGTCGAGCCAGTCAACGTGCATGTTGACCACGCTCCACCCGCGGGCAGGTAAGGCGCCACTTGTTTTCCCCGGCCCGGCCGCCTCCCCCTGGGGAAGTCTGGGCGCGGCCGTTCAGCCCGTCCAACCGGCGGCGATCAGAGCCTGCCGGATCCGAGCGATGCAGCCCGCTCGGTCGCCGAAGAAGGCCCGCTTGGTGATCCGCACCACCCGCCACCCGGCGGCGGCGAAGTCATCAAGCCGGCCCACATCCCTGTCGAACTGGACGGTGTCGACGCGGTGCTGATCGCCGTCGTACTCGACGACCAGCCGGTACTGACGGAACAGCAGGTCGGCGCGACCGACGAACTGCCCGGTCCGGCTGAATACCTCGATATTCACCTCCGGCTCGGGCAAACCGGCCTCGAGAATAGCCAGCCGCACCAGGCTCTCCGGACGAGATTCGGCCCCCGGCCGGACGAGATCCAGGGCCTGCGCCGCGCGCAACTTCCCACGACCGCGGAACCGATCCAGCCGCTCGCCGAGCTCGCGCATGGTGAGCCACGGACGATCATCGCCTGGGTCGTCGTATCTCGGCTGCAGCACCAACGAGTCGCCCACCGCAACGAGGTCCTCGAGCCGCAGAACCGCAGCGAGCTCACAGAACAAGGTGGCCGGGTCGATCAACGCGTACCCGTGACGGCGCACGATGAAGGCTGCCGGATCGGAGATATGATGACCCGTCACCCCCGCTCGGCGCGGTGGATGTTCCGGTGGAATGACACCGACATGAACCGGGCCGTCGTTCGGCAGTCCCGGCAACGGCAGCGGCCACAGGTGCGCCGCGGTGACGTGGCTGAAGAAGGCACCCCGCGGGATGACCAGCTCCGCCGCTCGACAGCGCGCCGACAACTCGTCGTTTGCGGCCTCGTACATCTCGGCCGGCGCATCAACGTCTGAGTGGCTCATCCCGGTGCGCTGCCGGACACCGCGGAAGGGACGCTCGAGGTCGTCGGCCCGCATCCGCTGTCGGGTCAGGCCGAGGTTGCGGCCCTGCTCGACGGTGAATGCGGCCTTTTCCAGGTCGGGTGGCAGTTCGCCCGGTCGTCGTGTCACAGATGAATCGTGACCGATTGGCGGGAGCCGACTTCGAGTTATCCACAATCCGTCAACAATCCGCACCGCGCGCCGACCCAAGCAGGTGTTGATCATGGGGGAAGGGTTGGAATGGCGCCGCCATGACAACCCTTATGCCATGATCAACACGGGATGGGGGCGGCGGTCAGGCCCGGGATTCCTCCAGCACGTCGTGCAGCACGATCGTCTGCTCCCGGCCGGGCCCGACGCCGATGGAGGAGATCCGGGACCCCGAGAGCTCCTCCAGACGACGGACGTAGTCCCGGGCGTTGGACGGCAGCTCATCGAAGTCGCGACACGCGGAGATGTCCTCGAACCAGCCGGGCAGGTACTCGAAGATTGGCTTGGCGTGATGGAAACCCGATTGGGTGGGCGGCATCTCGTCGAACCGGGTGCCGTCCACGTCGTAGGCGACGCACACCGGCACCTCCTCCAGCGAGGACAGCACGTCAAGCTTGGTCAGGAAGTAGTCGGTGATGCCGTTGACCCGGGTGGCATACCGGGCGATGACGGCGTCGAACCAGCCGCACCGGCGCAGCCGACCGGTGGTCACGCCGACCTCGCCGCCCGTCTTGCGCAGGTATTCACCCCACTCGTCGTGCAACTCGGTGGGAAAGGGGCCCGAGCCCACCCGGGTGGTGTACGCCTTGAGGATGCCCAACACGGCGGTGATCGAGGTCGGGCCGATGCCGGCACCGACCGCCGCCCCGCCCGCAGTCGGGTTGGACGAGGTCACGTACGGGTAGGTGCCGTGATCGACGTCCAGCAGCGTGCCCTGCGACCCCTCGAGCAGGATGTTCTCCCCGCGGGCGACGGCCCGGCCCAGCTCGAGTCGGGTGTCCGCGATCCGGTGCTGGAAACCCTCGGCCTGCTCCAGCACCTCGTCGACGATCCGGTCGGGGTCAAGTGCCTTGCGGTTGTAGATCTTGACCAGGATCTGGTTCTTGATGTCGAGCGCGGCCTCGACCTTCTGCCGCAGGATCGACGGGTCGAGCAGATCCTGCACCCGCACGCCCAGCCGAGCGACCTTGTCACCGTAGGCCGGGCCGATCCCCCGCCCGGTGGTGCCGATCTTGGCCTTGCCGAGGTAGCGCTCGGCGACCTTATCGATGGCCACGTGGTACGGCATGATCAGGTGCGCGTCGGTGGAGATCATCAGCCGGCCGGTGTCCACCCCGCGGGCGTCAAGGCCGCCCAGTTCGGTGAGCAGCACACCGGGGTCGATCACCACCCCGTTGCCGATCACGTTCGTCACGCCGGGGGTGAGGATCCCGGACGGGATCAGATGCAACGCGAACGTCTGCCCGTCCGGCAGCACCACGGTGTGGCCGGCGGTGTTGCCGCCCTGGTAACGGACCACCCACTGCACCCGCTCGCCGTACAGGTCGGTGGCCTTACCCTTGCCCTCGTCACCCCACTGAGCGCCGATGAGCACCATCACCGTCATGGCACACTCCCATCCGTCGACGGCACGCCACCCGACGGTGGCCGGGCACGCGGGGGTGGGGCCCGGACGTTCCGGCCGCGTTGCGCCAGAGGGAAGGGTAAACGGTGATCGAACCCCACGGGTTCACCGTGCTGTGGTGCGGCGACAAAACGGCGCCCGACGACCGGTTTGACCCGATCCTGAGCGCCTGCGGGGACGGCCCGGTTCACCCGGTCGGCCGCCGGCCGGGCAAGCCGATCGATCCGCTGCTGGTCGGCCGGGTGCTGGTGGTCGGCGACGACGCCGACCTGGCCGCAGTTGTCCTCCGGCTGCTGCGCCGCAACCTGCTGGCCACCGTCGACCTCGCCTACGCCACTCCCACCGAGACCCCGGTGACCCGCCTGCACGGCCTGCCGACCGG
>JBIOVW010000792.1:0-25065 GCA_044867945.1 Nakamurella sp.
AGCTACTCCGATCAGGAGCTGCCCGAGCACCCGACCCTGTTCGCCCGGTGGACCCGCTCGCTGACCGTCGACGGCGCGCAGGTGCCGGTGCCGGCCAACGAGGACGGCCTGGACTGGGAAGGCGAGATCGTCGCCTGGGTCGGCGCGCCGCTGGTCGACGCCACCCCGGATGAGGCGCTGGCCGCCGTCGTCGGGTACTCGACGTTCAACGACCTGACCTCCCGCCGCGCGCAGAAGATCACCTCGCAGTGGATCCTGGGCAAGAACGGCGACAATTCCGGCCCGCTGGGCCCGATGGTGCCCGCCGCCGAGGTCGGTGACCTCCGCACCGGGCTTCGGGTGCGGACCAGGGTCAACGGCACCACCGTGCAGGACGGCACCACCGACCAGATGGTCTACACCGTCGGCGACACCCTCGCCCACATCTCCCGCACCTTCACCCTGCAGCCGGGCGACCTGCTGGCCACCGGCACCCCGTCCGGCGTGGGGTACGCACGCACCCCGGCCTGGCTGCTGCAGCCCGGCGACGTCGTCGAGGTCGAGGTCGACCGGCTCGGCGTCCTGCGCAACACCGTCGTCGGCAACGACACCCGGCACGCCACCGTCAGAACCGTCGCCGCCGCACGCGGTGCCTGAGAATCGAGAGGCCACCACCATGACCGGCGAGTTCCGGCAGTACCTGTACCCGCACGACCACCCGCGGCTGGCCGAGGCCCGCGGCCTGGACGCCTACGCCTACCGGGAGGTCGCCCGCACCCCGGGTACCTTCACCGGTGACCTCGTCGCCGGCTGGACCCCGTTGTACCGCAACGAGTTCCGTGGCATCACCGAGGACGGTAGGCTGCGCGAGGGCGTGCACAGCCTGGAGCCGGCCCGCCCCGGTGAGGAAGCGCCGGTGGCCGCGATGGTGCGGGCTGCGCAGGAGCTGCTCGCCGCCGTGGACGGCGAGGCCCGCGCCAGGCTCACCCACGCGGTCGACGCGGTGGAGTGGCAGACCTGGGCCAACCCCGAGTTCATGCAGTTCGACACGGGCCTTCGACTGGAGTTCCAGCCTCAGTCGGTGCGGGACAAGGCCCTTGACCTGATGCGGGTGTCGCTGAGCCCCGAGGGCTTCGAACTCGCGCACAACATGATGCTGATCAACGGCTTCCTGGGCGAGGCTGTCGATCTCCGGACGCTGCTCAACGAGTACAGCTACAACATCGCCCTGTACGGCGATCCGGACCTGCGGGCACCCTGGGGCTGGCAGATCTTCGGGCACCACTGCGCGCTGAACTGCCTGGTCGTCGAGGGTCGGATGGTGCTGTCCCCGGTGTTCCTCGGCGCCGAACCGAACGAGATCGACTCGGGCCGGCACGCGGGGGTTCGGTCCCTGACCGAGCGGATCGATCGGGGCACGGCGCTGATGGCCGCGCTACCGGCGGAGCTGCGGGCCAGGGCCACGGTGTACGAGCAGATGGTCGACCCGGCCATGCCGCCCGGCCGGGTGCACCCCGGCGACGAGCGGCACCTCGCGGGCGCCTTCCAGGACAATCGGGTCATTCCGTTCGAGGGCGTGTGCGTGGGCGAGATGCCGGAGCCGGCACAGGAAATGGTCATGGCGATCGCCGAGGAGTTCGTCCGTCTGCTGCCCGCCGGCCCCCGGGCCGCCCGGCTGCGGGAGATCAGGGAGCACCTGCCGCAGACGTGGTTCAGCTGGATCGGCGGTCACCGTCCGGGCGACGTCTTCTACTACCGGGTGCAGTCGCCGGTGATCATCGCCGAACTCGATCACCACTGCGGGGTGTTCCTGGACTATGACACGCCCAAGCCTTTCCACATCCACACGGTGCTGCGCACCCCGCACGGCAACGACTTCGGTCGTGCCTACGTCCGGCAGTGGCAGGCGGCGCAGGCCGCGGCGACCGGCGGAGCTCGCGTACCCCAACAGGTCTGACGCCCGCCCTGCTCGCCGATCGCGGAGCTTCCGGTCGTGTGGGGCGACCCAATGTTCCGCAGTCACCGGATGTTCCGCAGCGGGAGAGGCCCCGCACGTCGTGCCGGGATCCTCATCCGGTCGACGGTGCCTCGCCGCTCCCCCGCAGGTTCGGCGTCGCGAGCGCGCTCGGCGCGCCCAGCGCCCGGGAGATCGCCCGGGCGCCGGCCCGCACCGCCGGGCCGACCCGTTGCGGGTCGACGGCGCCCGCCGGAATGACGACCGAGACGGCGGCGACCACCTCGTCGTGGTCTCCGCGCACCGGCGCGGCGACGGTCACCAACGGCTCGGGCACGTCCCGGTGCACCGTGGCCCCGCCGTCCCGCCGAACATCGGCGAGGCGGCGGCGTAGCGCGGCCGGGTCCACCGGGATCCGTTCGGGTTCGTGCACCAGCGGCCGGCCTAGGAACTCCTCCTGGAAGTCGCGGTCGGCGTGCGCCAACAGCACCAGGCCGACCCCGGTCGAGTGCAGCGGCAACCGGCCGCCGACCCGGTACAGCACCGTCATCGCCGAACGACCCGAGAGTCGTTCCACCAGCACGGCTTCCGACCCTTCGCGGACCGCCAGCAGGACGTGCTGTCCGGTCGCCACGGCCAGGTCGCCCATCACCGGCATGGCCGCCTCGCGCAGTCCCTGACTGCGCGGCGCCAACGACGCCAACTCCCACAACCGCAGCCCGATCACGTAGTCGCGCCCCCGCCGTTCCAGGACCCGCTGCGCGACCAACTGCCGGGCCAGTCGCAACGCGCTGCTGGTGGGCAGCCCCGACCGGCGGGCCAATTCGCTCAGCGACAGCGACCGATGGGTCGGGTCGAACCCGGAGAGCAACGTGAATGCCCGCTCGATCACCGGGTCCCCGGCCACCGGGGACGATGACGGTCCGGACGCGGGCCGACCGGCCATCGTCGCGCTCACCGGGCCGATCGACGGTGATCCACAGTGATCAGCATCGCAGAAGATTACCACTCAGTGGCAAGGGTGGTAGGCCGGCGGATCGCCGTTCGCCACCATCAACGGGCACGCTTCCCCACCGCGGGAAACGCCTCCCCTCCGATCCCGATCACCACCAGGCCGGGATCGCCCACCGAAGACGTTGTCCGGAGGATTTCTGATGTCACGTTCCGCGTTGCCGGCCCAGCCGGTCTCCCGTTGGGCCGTCGTGGTCGTCCCGCTCATCTGCTGGCTCGCCCTGATCTCGGACGGGTACGACCTGTTCTCCTACGGAGCGACGCTGCCCGGGTTGATCGACTCCGAGCCATGGTTCATCACCGCCGCCCAGGGCGGTCTGGTCGGCAGCCTGAGCCTGATCGGCATGCTGTTCGGGTCCCTGGTCGCCGGCACGCTCACCGACGTGCTGGGCCGCAAGCGGCTGTTCATCTTCTCCGTCGCGCTGTTCTCCGTGGCCATGCTCGGCTGCGCGTTCAGCCCCAGCTTCATGTTGTTCGCCGCCTGCCGGTTGCTCACCGGTTTCGGCGTCGGCGGCCTACTGCCCACCGCGGTGGCCATGGCCAGCGAGTTCGCCGACCCGCGGTACCGCTCGAGAATCCTGGGCGCAGTGCTGACCGGCCCGCCGGTCGGCGGCCTGCTGGCCAGCATCGCGGCGCTGTACCTGGTGCCGGGCGGGAACTTCCGCTGGGTGTACGCGCTCGGCGCCGCCGCCCTGGTCGTGGTGCTGCCGCTGGCGATCGCAGCGCTGCCCGAGTCGCCGTCCTACCTGCGCAGCCGTGGCCGGGTCGACGAGGCCAACCGCATCGCCGTCACGCACGGCCTGCCGATCCCGAGCGCGGCGCCCGCCGCGGCCACCGCCGCGCACCCCGGCTCCCCGGTCAAACTGCTGTTCCGCCCCGGATACGCAGGTCCCACCGTCGGCCTGTGGGCGGTTAACCTGTGCAGCCTGCTGGTGTCGTTCGGGGTCAGCACCTGGCTGCCGCAGATAATGCGCTCCGCCGGTTACGCCCTCGGCTCGGCCCTGACCTTCCTGCTCGTCTACAACATCGGCGCGATCGTCGGAACCCTGCTGGCCTCGACGCTGGCCGAGCGGATCGGCGCCAAGTACCTGGTGCTCATCGGGTTCGTCGCCGCTGCCGTCGCGCTCGCCCTGCTGGGCACCCACCCGCCGACCGCGCTGCTGATGATCCTGATCGCGATCACCGGCTTCGGCGGCCTCGGCACCCAGAACATGCTCAACGATCACGTGGCCGGCTTCTACCCGGCCGACGCCCGGGCCACCGGCCTGGGTTGGGCGTTGGGCGTCGGCCGGCTGGGGGCCATCGCCGGCCCCACCTACGGCGCGTTCTTCGTCGCGGCCGGCGCCTCGGTCGTCGTCAGCGCGCTGTCGTTCGCGGCGCCCGCCCTGATCGGCGCGGCCGTGATGAGCTTCCTGCCCCGCCGCGGCCCGCTGACCAAGGCCGAAGCCGACGCCGAGGTCGACTTCATCGCCGCCCACTGACCCGATCCCGTCCCCGACCCTGCCGAAAGCGAGCCCGACATGAGCACGAACAACCCGACTCCGTCCCGTGTCCCGGTGGTGATCGTCGGCGGCGGCCCCACCGGGCTGTCCGCCGCCATCGAACTGGCCGGCCACGGTGTGGCCAGCCTGGTGATCGAACCCCGCATCACGGTCGACACCGACCGGCCGCGGGCGAAGACCACGAATGCGCGGACGATGACCCACCTGCGCCGCTGGGGGCTGGCCGACACGCTGCGGGCCGCCGCGCCCGTTCCGGTCGAGTACGCCCAGGACGCGGTCTTCTGCTCGACCCTGCTGGGCAAGGAGATCACCCGCTTCGAGGAGATCTTCCAGCTCACCTTGAGCCGGCCCAGCGAGCAGCCCGAGCGCGGCCAACAGGTCGGGCAACCCGTGGTGGAGGAGGTGCTGCGTGCCGAGGCGCGCCGCCTGGACCTGGTCGACCTTCGGCTGGGCGCCACGGTGACCGCCGTCGAGCAGGCGGCGGGCGGCGGCCGAGTCACCGTCCGGGAAGCCGATGGTCGCACCGAGATCGTGGAGGCCGACTACGTTCTCGGCTGCGACGGCGGCAGCAGCCGGGTCCGTCCGGCCCTGGGCGGCAGGCTCGAGGGCGGATCCGGGGTGCGGCCGAACCTGTCCATCCTGTTCCACGCGCCCGGGCTGGCGGACCGGGTGCCGCACCCGAACGCCAGCCACTACTGGGTGCTCGCGCCCGGCGCGGGCGGCATCGTCGGCCGGCTGGACCTGAAGGACACCTGGTGGGCCATCGTGCAGGGAGTCGACGTCGAGGCCGGTGAGCAGGACCCGGTCGGCATGGTGCACACCCTGGTCGGTGACGACGACGTGCCCGTCGAGATCATCGCCACCGACAAGTGGAACTGCCGCATGCTGCTGGCCGACCGGTACGCCTCGGCCGAGTACCCGAACCTCCTGATCGCCGGGGACGCCGCGCACCTGAATCCGCCGTGGGGCGGTCACGGGTTCAACACCTGCGTGGGTGACGCGGTCAACGTCGCCTGGAAGCTCGCCGCGGTGCTGGGCGGGTGGGGCGGGCCGAACCTGCTGGCCAGCTACGAGCCGGAGCGGCGCCCGGTCGCCGCCCGCACCATCGCCGACGCCAGCGCGAACAACAAGGCCCTTGCCCACCACTTCGCCAGTGAGCTCCTCGGTCAGGACGGGCCGGAGGCCGAGGCCGCCCGAGCGGTCACCGCGCAGGACCTGCAGGTCAAGAAGAGCGAGTTCCATTCCCTCGGACTGGTTCTCGGGTACAACTACGCCGACTCCCCGCTCGTCACCGACGACGGCAGCCCGGTGCCCGCCGAGGACCCGATCCACTACACCCCCAGCGCCCACCCGGGCTGCGTGCTGCCGCACGCGTGGCTGGCCGACGGGTCGTCCGTCTACGACCGCCTCGGCAAGGGCTTCACCCTGATCACCCTGCCCGGCGTCGAGGTGGACACCCGGGCCGCCGCGGACGCCGCCGAGGCGCACGACATCCCGCTCACCATCCTCGCGCTGGGCGACGGCGACGTCGCGGACACCGAGGAACTGCGGAACCGGTGGGCCGCCGACCTGCTGCTGGTGCGGCCCGACCAGCACGTGGCCTGGCGCGGCACCGATCCCGCCGCCGCCGCGGACGCCTTGACCCGCGCCGCCGGGTGGTGACGGCGAGAATCGCAGCCTGAGGACCCAGGCCGGATGGTCAGTCCTCCGCGGTCAGCGCGTCGACGAGCGCCCGCGCGGCGGAGGCGGCCGTGTCGGTCGCGGTCGGGCCCAAGGACGTCAGGGTGGCCAGAAGCGCGGCGATCTCGGAGACGGCGAGCGTGAGCCGGCGCGGACCGGGGGCGACGGCGATCCGGACGCCGCCACCCGGACCGCGCCGGGTCTCCAGCGGGACGCCCGCCTCGCGCAGGCGGCGGATGTCGCGTTCGACTGTGCGGCGGCCGACGCGGAACCGGGTGGCCATGACACCCGCCGTCAGCGGAGACGACGACGCCGCCAGCGCCTCGATGATCTGCTGCTGGCGTTCGACGCGGCGCAGGATCAGGAACGGGTCGCGCGAGGCGGCCGCCGCACGGGCGATGGGTGAGGTCACCGCCGAATTATCGCGAATTCACGAATTCCCGACACCAGCATGGCGGTTTCTGCTCCTACCGTGAACGACATGGACGACATGGACGACAGGACATCATCCGTCACGACGTTCTTCGACCGCTATGCCCGGGCGTTGTCGGCGATCGATCTGGACCGCCTCGCCGATTGCTACCACTACCCGTCCCTGGCGGTGTCCCGCCTTGGCTGCCTGGCGATCACCGACCCGGAGCAGACCCGGCAGTTCTTCGCCGCGAACGGTCCCCGCTACCACCAGCGCGGCATCCGCAGCGTGCGGATCGTCCCCCGTCCGGCGAGCTACCACAAGGACGGCCTCTGGGTCGGTCTCGCCGACCTGGAAAATATCGACGCAGACGGCAATCTCGTCGACGTCGAGCACAATGCGTACCAGCTGGTGCGGGACGACACCTCCTGGCGGATCGCCGTCACCACACCGCTGGACGCGCGCTGAGCTACGGCCGGAGGGAGGTTCAGGCCGGGATCGCCACCGGCGGCTGGGGCGGGGTGAAATCGCGGCACACCAGCGACCCCCGACGGCGGGCCGATCGCTCCGCCGCCGGAAGCCGCTTGAGCCGTACGGCCAGGTCGTTGGGCAGCGAGAGCCGGAAAACCTTGCCCCAGGCCGAGGCGACCTGCTTGGGCAGCGGGCCGGTGGTGTAGCGCAGGCCGTAGTCGTCGAAGATCTGCCGCACCTTCGGCGCGATCTCCTGGTAGCGGTTGCTGGGCAGGTCGGGGAACAGGTGGTGCTCGATCTGGTACGACAGATTGCCGGTCATGATGTGCATCGCCCAGCCGCCGGAGATGTTGGCCGAGCCGAGCATCTGCCGCAGGTACCACTCGCCCTTGGTCTCGCCGTCGATGGAGTGCTTCTCGAATGTCTCGACGCCCTCCGGGAAGTGGCCGCACAGGATCACCGAGTTCGTCCACAGGTTGCGGACCAGGTTCGCGGTGGCGGTGGCCGTCAGGGTGGTCAGGAACGACGGGCCGGACAGCAGCGGGTGCACGACGTAGTCCTTGAGCACCTGGCCGCGGATCTTGCGCAGCACCTGCCTGGCCCTGGCCTTGAACTCCGGGTCCGACCGCAGCCGCTTGGAGCCCAGGTTCTTCCGGAGTTCGAGATCGTAGGCGGCGATGCCGAACTCGAAGAAGCAGGCGTTCAGGAAGTTCCACAGCGGCTGCAGCAGGTAGACCGGGTGCCAGGGCTGATCCTCGTCGACCCGCATGATGCCGTAGCCCAGGTCGTTGTCGCGTCCGACGACGTTGGTGTAGGTGTGGTGCAGCTCGTTGTGGGCGTGCTTCCACTGGTCGGCGGGCGACGCGTTGTCCCACTCCCAGGTGGTGGAATGGATCTTCGGGTCGCGCATCCAGTCCCACTGCCCGTGCATGACGTTGTGGCCGATCTCCATGTTCTCCAGGATCTTCGCCACGGAGAGGCCCGCGGTGCCGGCCAGCCAGGCCGGCGGGAATAGCGACGCGAGCAGGACGATCCGGCTGCCCAGCTCGAGCTTGCGCTGCACGTCGATGACCCGGCGGATGTACGCCGCGTCCCGCTCACCCCGGGTGGCGATCACCTCGGCCCGGATCTTGTCCAGCCTGCGGCCGATCTCCTCGATGTCGTCGGCGGTCAGGTGGGCGATCGGATTGACGTCCTTGCGTTGGATGACGGTCATGGGGCTGCTCCTCGAGCGGATATCGGTTGACGCCGGTCAGTGGTTGATGCGGCAGGCGCCCGCGGCCGCGGTCACGCAGGTCTGCACCAGCACGCCGTCGCCGGGGACGGCGGTGGTGATCTCGCCGGTGCGCAGGTCCCGCACGGTGCCCTCGTCAAGGGGCAGCACGCAGGAGAAGCAGATGCCCATCCGGCAGCCGGACGGCATCAGCACCCCGGCCGCCTCGCTCGCATCCATGATGGAGGAGGCGCCGCCGCACTGCACCGTGGCGCCGGCGGTGGTGAACTCGACGGTGCCCCCGTCGCCGGGGGCGGCCAGGGTGGTGCGGAACCGTTCGGTGTGCAAGGGCCGCGCGCTGCCCAGCTCCGCCCAGTGGGCCTCGATCTCGTCCAGAAGTCCGGCGGGTCCGCAGGCCCAGGCCGCCCGCTCGGCCAGGTCGGGGACCAGCGACCGCAGTTCGGCCATGCCGAGCCGGCCGGCCCGTTCGGTGTGTTTCTCCACCAGCCGGATGTGTCCGTCGGCGGCCAGCGCGCGCAGTTCCGCGCCGAAGATCACGTCGGAGTCGCGGCCCTCGGAGTGCACCAGCACCACGTCCCGCAGGCGGTCGCGCCCGGAGCGCAGCATGCCGATGACCGGAGTGATGCCGCTGCCACCGGTGATGAACAGCACCTTGGCCGGGGCCGGGTCGGGCAGCACGAAGTCGCCGCACGCCTGGTCCAGGTGCACCAGGTCGCCGACCGCCAGGCGCTGGGCCAGGTGCGCGCTGACCAGCCCACCCGGAACGGCCCTGGCGGTGATCGAGATGGTCCCGTCGGCCGTGCGCGGCGGGCTGGTGATCGAGTACGACCGCCAGCGCCGGATGCCGTCGACATCCAGGCCGACCCGGACGTACTGCCCGGGAATGTGCGGTCGCCAGGCGGCGCCGGGTCGCAGCAGCACGGTGACCGCTCCCCCGGACTCGGGTCGGACGGCCACCACCCGGCCCCGCAGGTCCGCACCGCGACGCAGTGGGTGGAACATGTCGAGGTAGTCCTCGGGCCGTCGCGGCGAGGCCATCGCCTCCGCCAGCCCCCACAGCCGTCGCCGAAGGCGACCGGTCACCCCCGGGTTGCGGCCGTTGCCCCCGGTCACTGTGGTCATGAGGACTACTCTGCCTGTCAGCGGCGATTAGATTCATGAGCCAGTGATGTGAAAAGCGGGCTCAACATTGTTCGGAGCGAACAAGTGACATCCAGCAGTGCACCCCAGGGGTCTGTCAGCACGACCATCGAGACGGCCGAGCTGGACCTGGGCGAGCGCACCCTGGGCCTGCTGCGCTCGCGGCTGCCGGGGGTCGCCGAGCAGACGGTGCGGTCGATCATCGTGCAGGTGCCGGCCTACACCGACGCCCTGTCCGGGCCAATCGGTGCGAACATCCGTTCGGCGGTGGAGCTGGCCCTCGGCGGGTTCCTCAAGTGGGCCGGCCGACCCATCACCAATGCGACCGGTAGCCCGCTGGCGCCCGCGTTGGAGGGCGCCTACGCCCTCGGACGGGGCGAGGCCCGCGCCGGCCGGTCGATGGAGGCGCTGCTGGCGGCCTACCGGATCGGCGCCCGGGAGTCGTGGCGGCAGTTCTCCCGGACCGCGGTGGAGACCGGCGTGCCGGCCGACACCATGGCCCGGTTCGCCGAGCTGGTCTTCGCCTACATCGACGAGCTGTCCGCGGCGAGCGCGGCCGGGCACTCCGACGAACTCGCCACCACCGGCCGGGTCAGGGAGCGCTACCTGAACCGATTGGTGCGCAGCATCCTGGCCGGGGAGCCAGCCGAGCGGCTGCGGGAGCACGCGGACGCCGCCGGCTGGCCTCCGCCCGCCACGCTGGCCGCGGTGCTGCTGCCCACCGGGCACGCCTCCAGGGCGGTCACCAGCCTGGACGACCGGACCCTGCGCGCGGACGAGTTGCCGGGCCTGTCCGCGAACGAGGAATCCGAGATGACCGTGCTGCTGGTGCCGGATGCCGAGGGGGCCGGACGTGCGGCCGCGGTGAACGTGCTCCGCGGATTGGACGCCTACCTCGGACCGGCCAAGCCATGGACGCGCGGCCGGCTGTCCTTCCTGCGGGTGCTGCGGGCCCGGCAGTTGGCGCTGACCCCGATGGACGGGCTGATCGACACCGAGGAGCAGCTCACCGCGCTGGTCGTCGCGGCCGACCCCGACGCGCTGGCCGATCTGCGTGACCGCACCCTGGCTCCGCTGGCCGACCAGCGGCCGGCCGTGGTGGACCGGCTCGTCGAGACCCTGCGGGCGTGGCTGTTGCTGCAAGGGCGGCGGGACGAGATCGCCCGCGTGCTGCACGTGCACCCGCAGACGGTCCGGTACCGGGTCAGCCAGCTCCGCGATCTGTTCGGCGACCGGTTGACCGACCCGGACAGCGTGGCGGCGTTGACGGTGGCCCTGGCGAGGATGCCCGCCGGCCGGTCGGGGTCGGAGGGCTGACGGGTCACCCCGACTCGGCCCGGAACCGATGCGCCCAACCGGCGACATCGCCACGCTCGATCGCGCAGGCCAGCAGGTCCGGGAAGGCGTCCGGGGTGCAGGCGAAGGCGGGCACCCCGATGGATTCCAGCGCGGCGGCGTGGGTGCGGTCGTACGAGGGGGCGCCGGAGTCGGACAGCGCCAGCAGCGCGATCACCTGCACCCCGGCCAGTTTCATCGCGTTCAGCCGGCGGACCAGCTCCCCCTCGATGCCTCCCTCGTACAGGTCGGAGATCAGCACGAAGATGCTGTCCGTCGGGGACGTGATCTTCTCCTGGCAGTATGCGACGGCCGCGTTGATGTCGGTGCCACCCCCGAGCTGCGTGCCGAACAGCAGTTCCACCGGGTCGTGCAGCGCCTCGGTCAGGTCGACGACGTTGGTGTCGAACGCCACCAGCGACGTGCGCAGCGCCCGCAGCGAGGCCATCACCGCGCCGAAAATGGAGGCGTAGACGACAGATTCGCCCATCGAACCGGACTGATCGATGGCCACCACGACACTGCGCTGCACCATGTTCTGTCGCCGCCCGTACCCGACGAGCCGCTCCGGTACGACCGTGCGATGCTCCGGCAGCCAGTGCTTGAGGTTGACGGAAATGGTTCGGGGCCAGTCGATGTCGGTATGCCGTCGGGGCCGGTGGGTGCGTGTGGACCGACTGAGCGCGCCATGCACCGCGGAGACCGTCCGGTCGGCGATCCGCCGCTCGATCTGCTCGACCACCGTGGCGACGACGGCCCGGGCGGTGGCCCGGGAACGCTCCGGCAGCAGATGACCCATCGAGATGAGGGTGGCCACCAGGTTCACGTCCGGCTCGACCGCGTCCAGCAGTTCCGGCTCCAGCAGCAGCTGGTGCAGCCTGAGCCGGTCGACCGCGTCGCGTTGCATCACCCGGACGACGGACGACGGGAAATAGGTGCGGATGTCGCCCAGCCAGCCGACCACCCGCGGCGCCGACGAGCCGAGTCCGGCCGACCGCTTGCCGCCGGTGTCCTGCGGTCCGCGGTTGTCGTAGACGGCGGCCAGTGCGGCGTCGATGCGCCGGTCGTCGGCGGACAGCCCGACGGTCGAACCGGGGTCGTCCGCGTCCTGGTCACCGATCAGCAACCGCCACCGACGGAGCCGCTCGGTCTCCTCGATCCCCGCGCGCGGCTCCGGCCCGGTCACGAGGCCCCCCGCAGCAGCAGCCGGGCGGTGGCCAGCACGGCCCCCGCGCGGGTGAGGTCCGGTTCGGGGTCGGTGCCGACCTGGCCGGCCCCGGACAGGCTGCGGGCGGCCCGCAGCAGGTTGCCGCGTTCGGCGGGCGCGAAAGTGCCGAACCCGCGCCGCAACAACGGCACGACCTGAAGGAACTCCTCAGCATCCAGGCTGCGCACCCACCGGTCGAGCACGGCCAGCAGGGCGTCGTCATGGATCAGCAGCAGGGCCCCGCCGGCGGTGAAACCCTCGGCCCACTGCGCCTTCTCGCTCGCCGGAGCGCCCACCGACAGGGCCGCGTGCAACCGGTCGGCGGCCCGGTCGCGGGGAATGAACCCGGCGTCCATCAACAACCGGACGATCCGTCCGGCGAGCAGCGGCGGCAGGTCCCGCCGCTCCGCTGCCTGCCCGAGGGCCCGGTACCAGCCGTCCCGGGCCGGCCCCGCGGGCAGCAGCGGCACCACTTCGTGGGTCTGCTCCAACGGGCCCCGGATCTCCCGGGCCGCGTCCTCGCCGAGGCCGCCGAGGGCGGCCGGCAGCCCGGCGCAGATCCGGGTGAGCACCGCCTGGGCGACCACCGCGATGGCCGCGGTGTCGGTGCCCCGCACCGTGCCGTACCGCTGCGCCCGGACCAGCGCGGGCAATGCCTCCAGCAGTCCGCCGATGTCGGCCGTGCCGGCAGCCAGCCGGTCCAGCCGGGGCAGCAATTCGGACATCGCGGTCGGCAGGTCGGCGGTGATGGCGTCCGCGATGGCCCCGGTGCAGGCGGCCAGGGTGTCGGCTCGGTCCACCAGGCGGCGCGCGGCCGCGTCCGGGACGGTGGTGCCCCATACCGACGCCTCGATGAGCCGGACCGACAGTTCGGGCCGCCAGGCGACCGCCCAGCCCTCCTTGAAGGTGCCGGTGCCGGCGACCTCGGCGGGTCCGGCCCAGTCAACGCCCAGGATCCGCAGCCGCCACCACAGCCGGGACTTGCGCAGGTCGTTGCCGGCGCGCAGGTCCAGGGTGACCTCCCGGGCGGTGGCGTCGAACCTGAGCCGCAAGGATTTCGCGGTGGCCCGCAGGTCCGACTCGAGCGGCACCATCGGCGCCGAATCCGGGACGCGGCCGAGTTCCTCGCCGATCACCGCGTCGTGCAGCACGAAGTCGACGGCCAGGTCGTTGCCCTCGCACAGCACCGCGCGGATGGCGTCGATGACCTCGGTCAGCCCCGGTTCGGGACGGTCCCGCAGGTGGGCCAGGGTTCGGGCGAGCCGGACTGAGTCGATCACGTGCGCCGTGGAGGTCGGCAGGTCGTGCGCGCGCAGCACCCCGGCGGACAGCGCCATCCACCGTTCGAGGGGGTGCCGGGCGGTGCTGAACAGGTGCCGGTACCAGCCGGGCGAGCCGACGCCCGCGCCGTAGCCGGAGGAGGCGGCGAGCCGGGAGTGCGTCCAGGGCACCCAGGTCACGGTGACCCTGGCCGTGGCCAGGCCGCGCAGCAGCGCGTTGTCGGCGGTGGCGCCCGGCAGCTTTCCGACCAGGGCAGGGGCGTGCCAGGCGCCGCAGACCACCGCGATCCGCCGCGACCCGGCCTTGAGCCGGGCGCGCAGGATCTTGCGCATGTGCGCCTCGCGCTGCAGGGTGCGCCGGTCCGTCTCCGGCCGGTCGGCGCGGACCGCGGTCATCGCCTCGGTCACCGCGTCGAAGGGGTCACCGTCCCGGCGCGTCTCGATGACGTCCTCCCACCAGCGTTCCGGGTCGTCGTGGCCGGCGACCCGGGCCAGCACGGCGATCGGGTCGGTCCGGACGGTCGGCGCGTCGGCGACAGCGTGCGGATCAGGGGTTTGCCCGCCGAGCAGGACCGCGGCGGGCAGGTCCATGAACGACACGGGAACGCCGCGGCGAGCCGCCCAGCTCATCGCCTGCCACTCCGGGGAGAACACCGCGAACGGCCAGAACGCGGACGCGGCCGGATCGTCGTTGCGGTAGGCCAGCAGGGCGACCGGCGGGACCAGGTCGGGATCGGTGGCGAACGCGACCAGCCCGTCGGCCTCCGGCGGTCCCTCGATCAGCACCCGATCAGGTTGCAGATCCGTCAGCGCGGCGAGTACCGCGCGCGCGGAACCCGGCCCGTGATGCCGGATCCCGAGCACCCGGACGACCGGAGCGGTCATCCGCTGACCTCGCGGCACGCCCGGTAGAAGTCCCGCCACTCGGTGCGCTCCCGGACCACTGCCTCCAGGTACTCGGTCCAGGCGATACGATCGGCGACCGGGTCCTTGACGACCGCACCGAGGATGCCGCCGGCAACGTCGGCGGCGCGCAGTACCCCGTCGCCGAAGTGCGCGGCCAGGGCCAGCCCGCCGGTGACGACCGAGATCGCCTCGGCAGTGGACAGGCTGCCGCTGGGCACCTTCAGTGAGGTTCGCCCGTCCTCGGTGAGGCCGGACCGCAGTTCCCGGAACACCGTGACCACCCGGCGGATCTCCGCGGTGGCGTCGGTGGCCGACGGCAGGTCCAGGGTCCGGCCCAGGTCGGCGACGCGGGTCACCACGATGCCCACCTCCTCGTCGACCCCGGCTGGCAACGGC
Source organism: Nakamurella sp. (assembly GCA_044867945.1). GTDB lineage: Bacteria > Actinomycetota > Actinomycetes > Mycobacteriales > Nakamurellaceae > Nakamurella. The sequence goes on from JBIOVW010000792.1 coordinate 14,508, forward strand.
AGCACCACGGTGTTGAACCGGCGACGCAGCGCGGAGGACAGGTCGTTGACCCCGCGGTCGCGGTCGTTGGCGGTGGCGATCACGTTGAACCCGTGCCTGGCCTGCACCTCGATGCCGAGTTCCGGGACGGGCAGGGTCTTCTCGCTCAGCACGGTGATCAGTGCGTCCTGCACGTCGGCCGGCATCCTGGTGAGTTCCTCGATCCGGGCGATCGCCCCGGCGCGCATCGCCGTCATCACCGGCGAGGGCACAATGGCCGCCTCGGTGGGTCCCTCGGCCAGCAGCCGGGCGTAGTTCCAGCCGTACCGGATCGACTCCTCCGCCGTGCCGGCGGTGCCCTGGATCAGCAGGGTCGAGTCGCCGCTGATCGCCGCGGCCAGATGCTCGGACACCCAGGACTTGGCCGTGCCGGGCACGCCGAGCAGCAGCAGCGCCCGGTCGGTGGCCACCGTCGCCACCGCCACCTCGATCAGCCGCCGGGACCCGACGTACTTCGGGCTGATCATGGTGTCGCCGGCGGTGCCGCCGAGCAGGTACGTGACCACCGCCCACGGCGACAGCCGCCAGTTCGCCGGCCGTGGCCGGTCGTCCACCGCGGCCAACGCTGTCAATTCCATGGCGAACAGTTGCTCGGCGTGCGGGCGCAGCACCGCCGTCGCGTCGGTCATGTGGTTCCTCCCGGGATGCAGAGCGTTTCGTACAGCACGGCGCGCAGGGTCAGCTGGTTGGCGGTGTTGCCGGCACGGGTGCGCAGTCCCGATCCGGACTCCGCGTCCGGCGTCGCGGCCGACTGCCGGGCCAGCGCCGCCATTTCCCGGCAGTCAGGCAACGCGGTCGCCGCCGCCCACAGCTCCCACAGCGACCGGGGGGCCGGGGTGCCGGTGCCGGTGGCCGGTAACCAGCCGGCGAGCCGGCGGCCAAGTGGCGCCGGCCACGGCCGGGGCAGCGCGGAGACCGCGGTGCTCACCTGATCGGGCCGGACCCGCCGGTCGGCCAGCAGGCGGTCCAGCAGCTCGGTCGCGTCGGGCGGGCCGAGCACCGCCCACAGCGCCGGGTCCACCGCGGGCGGCGCCTTGCCACCCGGCCGGGACAGCTGATCGGCCACCAGGATCCGAGCCAGGCCGGAGTGCCGGAAGGTGATCGCGGCCGATCGGAACCCGGACCACAGCGGCCGCAGTTCCTCGGTGCCGGCGGCGACCAGCTCGAGCAGCTCCGCCCCGAAGACCTGCGGCCACTGCGCGGGGTCGACCCGGCCAAGCAGCACCGGCCACGGATGTCCCTCGGACAGTGGCCACGGGGCGAACTCCGCGGGGGCCGGCTCGGTCACCGTGATCCGGGTGTGCAGCAGCCTCCGGCCGACGGTCAGGTGCCGGGCGGCCAGGGACCGCATGTCCCGGCGCAACGGTGATTCGGGAAGTTGCAGCAGCAGGTCCATCGCGACGGCGATGACCAGCCGGCTGCGGTCGCCGACCGCGGCGAGCAGCAGGTCCTGGTCGGCCGGCGACAGCCCGTCGGCGAGCACGGCCAGGAACTCGGCCCTGGTGGCCGCGTTCTCCTCGGACATGCTGTCCGTCAGCAGGTCTCGGGCAGCGGCCGGGTCCACCAGGCGCAGCGCCCGCAGCCAGGCGGTCCGCTCGGCGGTGGTGCCCTCGTCCCACACGGTGCGGTCGGCCGGGTCGGGTTCGGCCGGCGCCGCCCAGCGGGGGTTCTTCGTGATGAGCAGCCGGCCGATCTCCCCGATCACCGGGCGGGTGGCCGTCATCACCTCCGGCCGCGGGTCGTCCAGCAGCCCCGGAACCACGTCCGGCGGCAGCCGCAGCCCGGCCCGGCGGATCAAGGTCAGGGCCTCCACCAGGATCGCGGTCTGGTTGCTGACCCGGCCCAGCACCTGACGCACCACGTCGGGCACCACCGCACGCCGATCCGCGGCCGGCCGGGGCACCTCGATCATCCGGGCCGGGACGGTCGGCGGCACGGTCCGGTGCGCCAGCGCGGTCAACGCCGCGGCGTCCAGCAGAGCGATCGCCGGGTCGGCCGGCAGCGGATCCGGTCGGAGGGGCTCTGGAAGTGCCGTCAGGTCGACCGCCCGGTGCCCGGTGCCGACCGTCGCGGCGACCACCAGGGAGGAGCTGTCGAGCCCGCCCGCCGGCCCGTTCAGCCCGCCCGGCCCGTTGAGCCCGCCCGCCCGGCCCGTGGTCACAGCACCACCACCTGTCCGTCCCGGACCGCGGCGGCCGGCCTGAACCCGGCCGGGCTCCATTCCCCGGCCAGGTCGGCCGCCACCCCGGCGGTCAGCGCAAGCAACCGCCACAGGTCCAGGTCGGTGCCGTGCACGGTCACCGCCGCGCCGTCTGCGTCGGTGAGGGTCCAGCCGCGGTCGTCGTGATCGACCGTGCCCCGCAGCACCACCGGGATCTGGTGTTGCCAGGGATCGGCAGCCAGCGCCGCCGCCCACCGGTCGGCGGCCGCCGCGACGGTGTCGGCCGGCGGCTGCCAGCCGGTTGCGGGCACCGGGTCGGCGTGTGCGGCGCCGACGGCCGCCCGCAGGCCGGCCCGACCGGGATAGAAGTGCAGGTCTGCGTCCAGCACGGTGGCCGGGACCAGCGAACTGTCGAGCGCGGCGCCGCCCGCCGCGAAGAACAGCACCTGTGCCCAGCGGGCGGAGTCGTTGCCGCGCAGCCACACCCGCCGGGTGGACACGGTCTCGGTGTCCAGGTCCCGAAAGCCCACCACGACCCAGTTGTCGCGGACGCCGGGTCCGGCCAGCACCTCCGCGCGGGACACGGTGAACCCGACATGGTCGCGGACCGTGGCCAGCAGGTCGGCGGCCAGGTCGGCGCGGCGGGCGTATCCGCGGGCCAACAGGTGCAGCAGGGCCAGTTCGTCCAGCAGGCGCCCCGGCCAACCCGTCCCGGAGGCGATGACGGCGGGCAGCCGCCGCAGCCGGGCCGCCACCCCGGGCGCCTGCGCGTCGACCATCCGGGCAGCGGCCGGTTCGGCCCAGCCGTAGGGGTCCTGCGCGACCCGGGCCAGCCCGCCGGAGATCTGGTCGGCCAGCCACCGGTCCAGCTCGGCCAGCCCGTCCGCCACCCGCTGCTCGCGTTGCGCCGCCCGGGCCGCCGCCGCCTCCCGCTGCGCCGGGGTCTGGCTCCTCGGCTCGTCGTCGGCCTGCTCGGTCCGCCGTTCACGGGCGGCGAAATCCTTTGCATGTTCGGCAATCTCACCCCAATCATGGACACCGCCCGTGGCCCACAGGAACAGCAGGCCCAACGCGTGCTTGCAGGGGAACTTCCGGGACGGGCAGCTGCACTGGTACCGGCGGGTGCCGGTGTCCACCGTCACCTGGTACGGCGTCCGGCCCGATCCCTGGCACTGTCCCCAGAGCAGCCCGTCGGACACGCCGACCGAGCTCCACGGGCCGGGCCGGGCGAGTCTGCGGCCGGCCACCTGGGACGTGGAATCCGGTGCCGCCGCCATGACCTGATCGACGCTCCACCTGGACCCCACGGCCCCACCATAGGTGGGTGGTCGGACAGCGCCGGTCAGGCGGCCGCGGGACCGGTGAGCGGCCGGTCAGCGGATCCGCAACGGCGGCAGCTGCAGGGCGGCGACCCCGGGCCATCCGAGCGCGGCGGCCAGCCCGGCGGTGAGGTCGTCGGCGCTCGGCACCGCCGTCCCCAGGGTGGCCCGAGGATCCATGGAGTTCTTCGGCCGGCCCAGCCGGGCGAGCGGGCCGAGGTGGATCGCCGGCCGGACGGGGGCGCTCTCGGGCAGCCCGCCGCGGGCCCTGGCGATCCGGACCGCGTCCCGCAGGCCACCCATCCGATCCACCAGGCCGACGTCGAGTGCGTCCCGACCGGTCCACACCCGACCCCGGGCGACCGCCTCGATCTCGGCGACGGGCCGCCGGCGACCCTGCGCGACCTTGGCGACGAAGTCGTCGTAGATCGCGTCCAGCGACGCCGCCAGGCGGGCCCGCTCGTCGTCGTCGAATTCCCGACGGGCCGAGAACATCAAGGCGTGCCCGCCGCGGGACACCGTCCCGGTGGTCAGGCCGATCCGCTCCAACAGGCGGGCCGCAACCACCTTGCCGCCGAGCACACCGATCGAGCCGGTCACTGTGGCCGGCAGGGCGACGATCACGTCGGCCGGGCAGGCGACGTAGTAGCCGCCGGAGGCGGCGACCGCGCCCATCGACACCACAACGGGTTTGATCTTGCGCAGCAGAAGGACCTCGCGCCATATGGTTTCGGAGGCGACGTCAGTGCCGCCGGGCGAGTCGACCCGCAGCACGACCGCCTTCACCCGATCGTCGGTCGCCGCCGTCCGCAGGGCCGCGCCGATCGTGTCGCTGCCCGCAGTGCGGCCCAGCGGGCCGCGCCGCGAACGCCCGGAGACGATCGCGCCGCGCAGCTGAACCAGCGCGATGTGACCGCCGTGTCGCCGCGGCAGGCGGGCCCGGCGGCGGGGCCGCCACCGGTCGGCGAACAGCAGCTCGGCCGCACCGCCGGCGCGTTCCCGCATCGCCGCGAGCGCCTGGTCACGGTAGCCGAGCCGGTCGACCAGGCCCGCGTCCCGCGCCTGCGGTGCCGTCCGCGGCCCGCCGTCCACCAGCGCGCGGACGGCCGCGGGATCGAGCCGGCGGCCCCGGGCGATCGCCTCCACGGCACCGGTGAACACCGATTCGACCAGCCGGTCCAGCGCCTCCCGGTGGGCCCTGGTGAACTCGGTGCGCATGATTTGATCGGCCGCGTTCTTGTACTCGTGACGCTGGTCGATCTGCGGGTCGAGGCCGAGCTTGTCCAGGGCGCCGCGGACGAACGTGGTCTGCACGCCGACGCCGAGCATGCCCAGCTCGCCGCCGGGCTGCAGCCACAGCTCGTCGAAGGCGGTGGCCAACACGTAGCCGGCCATCGCCCCTGGCTGCTCGGCGAAGGTCTCGGCCCAGCCGAGTGTCGGCTTCCCACCGGCCGCGAAGGCCCGCACCGCCAGCCGCAGCTCCTGCATGTCCGTCCACGACGGCGCGCCGCCGACCCGGGCGATCAACCCGATCACCCGGGGGTCGTCGGCGGCGTCGTGCAGCGCCCGCAGGGTGCGACGCAGGTCGGGGCGGCCGCGCTGCCGCAGCCGCGCGAACGGGTCGTCAAGGTCGTGATCGGCCGGGGGCTGGGACAGATCCAGTTCGAGCAGGATTCGCCGCCGATGCGGGGCAAGGGCACGCATGATCCTCAACCTACGGCCGGGCCGGTCCCGCCGGGGCCGAAGTCGGTGGCCAGGAACTCGCGGATGACGGAGTCGACGTTCTCGTTCGCCCGCAGGCCGAGCCCGGCCGCCCGGTCGGCGCGGAACCGGGCCGGCCAGCTGCCGACGATGTCGATCACGTCGGGATGCTCGACCCAGGAGATCAGCTCGCGGGCGCCGGGTCCGACCACCCGGCCCAGCGCCGCGGCCATCTCCCGCGGGGTGGTGGACAGTCCGGGCAGCGTCATCGCGCAGGTGCTGCCCCACCGCCGGTCCGACACGGCAGCCGCCGTCAGGATCCCCTCAACCGTCCGCCCCGGCGAGGAAAGCGCAACCGGCAGGTCCGGTGGGACCGGACAGACCGCCGGCAGGCCGTGCACGGGCTCGCGGATCATCCCGGACAGGAACCCGGACGCGGCCGCGTTCGGTCGACCGGGCCGAACGGCGACCGTCATCAGCCGGACGCTTCGTCCCCGCAGGTACCCGCGCCGGGTGTAGTCGGCGACCAGCTGCTCGCCGATGAACTTCTGGAAGCCGTAGCTCGACTGGGGCCGCGGCAGGGTGTCGTCGTCGACCGGGTCCTGCGGGTCGGTGATCGCCGGGTCCCGACCGAACACCGCGAGCGAGCTGGTGAAGACCAGGACCGGCGGCGCCGGATCGGCGCGGGCCCATTCCAGCACCGTGCGGGTGCCGTCGAGATTGGTGTGCATCCCAAGGTCGAAGTCCGCCTCGGCGGCACCGCTGACCACCCCGGCGAGGTGGAAGATCGCGTCGACCCGGCCCAGGGTGGGCAGCGCCCCGCCGAGGTCCGCGGTCACCGGCCGCACCCGGGGATGGTCGCGCACGTCGGGTGGGGGCTGCACCGGGTCGAGCAGGATCAACTCGTCGATGTCGGAGGCGGGCCCGCCGCCGAAGGCGTGCGGCTGCCCGAGCAGGCGACGGGCCAGCAGCGTCCCCAGGAAGCCGGACCCACCGGTGATCAGGACCCTCATCCGCGCTCCGATCGTGTCGTCCCGTCAGCGGCGGGACGCGGCGTAGCCGAGCACCGCGGCCAGGCCCAGCATGCTGCGCGGCTCGTACGCGGAACGCCACAGCCCGCCGTGCACGGCGGCGTGCGCCTCGTCCTGCCACGGATGGTCGTGCGCGACCGGGCCGCCGGCGATGTCGCGCACCAGCAACGCCGCCATCAGCGTGCTCGCCGTGTCCGGTTCGAAGATCTCGACGCCGAACCGGCGGGCACCGGCGTAGGCGGCGGCCAGCGCCCGATTCTTCACCACCGACTGCGTTCGGGTGGACGGGGCGACGTGGAACGACACCAGCCGACCGTCGCGGCGGGCGACCGCGGCGCGCCACCGCTGAATCCGTTTGGCCAGCGCGTAGTTCGGGCCTTGCGCGGGGACGAGGGCGTCGGCGATGCCGGGGTCCGCGTCCGGCGGGTAGGTCCGGTGCATGAGCCGCCCGCGGCTGACCCAGCGCAACGGCCGGCCGACCACCTTCGCCGTCGTGGAGCGACCCACGTAGGCGGCCGTGGACTGTTCGACGGCGCTGCGGGGCGCGACGAAGACGTCGGTCGGGGTGGCCAGGAAGGCCAGGCCGGTGTCGGGGCGGCCGGCGGTCAGCCGGGTACCGAGCACATCGGCGGCCGCCGAAAGCCGGACGTGGGTGCCGCCGTCGGCGTACAGGTAGTTCCCGAGGACCGGACGGCCGTCCAGACCCGCCAGCCAGTCCGCGATCTCGGGGGTTTCGGTGAGCAGGTCGGCCCCGGCGGAGGCGGCGAGGTTGTCCGGCCCGGCCGAGCGGACGGGCACCAGCAGCGTTCCCGCCGAGGCCTGGGCCTGTTGGATGACGCGGTCCCAGACGGTCGGCCGCGGCAGGTCGACGGCGGCGACCCGGGCGCCCCAGCCGAGCAGGGAGCCCACCGGACCCATTTCCGCCCCGGCCCCCAGGACCACCATCGTGTGCCCGTCCAGCCGGAGCCATTCCGGATGATCGACGACGTCGCCGACCGCGTCGACCGCGGACGGTTCGAGCACGCCGTTGCGGGCCCAGGCGGCGAGCTGGTCGCGGAGCTCTTGGCCGCCCAACGATCGACCGCGGTAGGGCAGCGTCAGTTCCCGGGCCGGAGTCCCGATGCCGTTGACCTCGACGGTGCCGAGCGTCCTGGCCGCCGGCGCGCCGAGCACGGTGGACAGCGGGGCATCGTCGACCACCATGCGCTCGCGAACCGACGCGAGCCCGGCCTCGGCGATCGACAACCAGGCCGCCGGCGTGTCGATCCCGGCCTCCACGAGGCGTCGGAAATGCTGCAGATACCGGCTGCGCCAGGCAGTCTCGTTGTCCACGGCCCGTGCGCCCACCGGGTCGGCGGCGCGGAGCGCGTCGGCGACGATGCCACGCCCCGTCGGGGTCGTACTGCGGGAGCCGTCGGGGGCGGCGGGGAAGGAGATCCCAGGCGTCATGAGCACCATCTTGACCCAGCCGTCCTCACCCGGCTCAGGGGTTCACGATCACAGCACTCGGCGAATCCGGCGTCCTGATCCGCCACCGATGCCTGCGGCGGGTTCGGACGTTTGTGCGATGATGGCGGCGATCAGGATCAGCACCAGGGCGACGACGGCCGATGGCTGCACCGGCTCACCAAGGATGGTGGTGCCGATGATCATGGCGACCACGGGCGGAATGTAGGTGGCGGTGGAGGCGGTGACGGCCCGGAGCCCGGCGACCGCGACGTAGTAGAGGATGAACACGACGCCGTTCGTTCCCCGGCACATCGGGCCGACCCCGGCCGAGCAGGCGATCATGTTGGCCACCTTCGGATACCGGAGCCTGAACGACCTGGTCGGGGCCGCGCGTCCCGGCAAGGATCCGCGGCCGGATCGACGGCCCGGACCATGCGCTGGGCGAGCGGGCGATGCTGGACGAGCTGCTGGTCCGAATCGGCGGGAACCGAGCAGGTGAGTGTGAGAACCACACCAGCAGCGCTCTTTCGCTGCTGGTGCGGTTCTCGCCGTCCGGTCCGGCGGCGGCCGCGAGCACCTGCGCGAGGACATCGTCGGCGACGTATGGGTCGGGTCGACCGCCGGACTCGATCTGCCAACTTCCGCCCTTCTGAATCGATCATGTAAGGCCGAGAGTGGCATATCGATGGGTGCGTCTGCCCCTTTGTGGTAGGCGCCGAAAAGCAACGCATAGCTGCGTCGGCGCTGGGAGAGGTATGTACTCGGGGATCTTGCCGCACGTGCGCCGCTGATCGCCGAGCGAAATGCCCAGCGTCGGGAACTGCTTCGCGATGGTGGTGCTCGAGCCCAGCCGAGTACGCCGCGCTGAGTCCGGAACGCGAGGACTACCTGCGGACGCCGATCGCGCACAGATTAGGTTCCCGCGCCGCGCCCGTCTGTACGTGTGAGATCGACTCACGGGAGGCTGGCACGATGCGGAAATTGATCTTCGGCATGAACGTGACCCTGGACGGCTACATCGCCGCGACCGGCGACGACATCGGCTGGAGTGGGGGCGAGGGACCGGACTCGTCGCCGAGCGACGAGCTGTTCCAGTGGTGGCTCGACCAGGAGCGGGCGAGCTGCCTGTCGCTGTACGGGCGCAAGCTGTGGGAGACGATGAGCTCCTCCTGGCCGACCGGCGACCAGCAGCCCAACGCTACCCCGGCGGAGATCGAGTTCGCGCGGAACTGGCGGGATACGCCGAAGGTGGTGTTCTCCTCGACGATCGACAAGGTCGACTGGAACACCCGCCTGGTCACCGGCGACGCGGTCGCCGAGATCACCCGGCTCAGGGCCGAGGACGGCGGCCCGATGGGCATCGGCGGCGCAACGCTCGCCGGGGCTGCCATGCGGGCCGGGCTGATCGACGAGTACGCGCTGGTCACCGTTCCGGTCCTGGTGGGCGGCGGCACGCCGTTCTTCACCGCGCTGGACAGCTGGGTGAACCTGAACCTGGTCGAGACGCGGACGTTTCCCGGCGGCGTCGTGCTGACCCGATACGAGACGAGGCGATGAGCACGGGCCGGCTGCTCGGTTCGTGAGGCCAGGTCGAAATCCTTCGTGGCGTGCTCACCGTGACCCTCGGCTATGACGGAACCTTCCCCGGGCCCTTTCTTGCGTTCTGAGTGAGCTGTTGACCGACTCGCCGAAGATGTGGACGACGGCGTCGTTGATCGTGAAGATGTTCGTCGGGCATAAAGGATGTCCCGCCGGCAACGTCGGCGGGGCGGTGGTGTTCGCGTTGTCGCGTTTGTGTTCAGCTGGTCGGGGTGCTCATTCCGCGGTGACTTCGGTGACGGCGGCTCGTGCGCCGGACTCGTCGACGATGGGGCCTGTGTGATCACGTTGTCGGGGGCAGGTCCAGCCATGGTTTGTCGGTGGCGTCGAATCCGGTGAGCTCGGCGATCTTCCCGTCGACGATGTGCAGGACCGCGATGTTAAATAGCCGGTACTCGGGGTCGTCGGGGGTGCGGAGGTACAGCACGGCGGCTGGCATGCGGTTGACCGTCGTGGTGATACAGCGCCAGTCGTCGTAGCCGCGCTGGAAGAGCCCACCGGAGACCCAACCGTCCACCGCGTCCTTGGCCGTCATGATCAAAGTGTCCGGATCGGGCAGCATCGCGAAGCGCAGGTCGTCGCGCAGCAGGGACATCAGCCCGTCGAGGTCATTGCGCTCATGGGCGTCGATATACGACTTCACCACGCGGCGCTCGTCATTCGACAGCTCGTGAGTGGCGGGGCTCCGCCAGTCGAGGCGGCGGTCGGGCAGCTGCTCGCGCATCGTCACGCGCGCCCGCTGCAGTGCGCTGGTCACCGATGCGACGGTCACGTCGAGGGCGTCGGCGGCCTTCGACGCCGGCCAGCCGAGGACGTCGCGCAAGATAAACACCGCCCGCTGCCGCGGCGGCAGGTGCTGGACGGCGACGATGAACGCCAGCTCGATCGTCTCCCGCGCCACCACCGACTCCTGCGGGTCCTCGGGGAGCATCCGGTCCGGGTAGGGCTGCAGGTAGCGCACTTCCGAGCCCGCGCCCGGCAGCTCGGCAGGCACGGGTGTGCGGTCGTTGCGCTTCTCCAGGAAGTCGAGGCAGGCGTTCGTCGCGATCCGGTACAGCCAGGTCCGCAGCGCAGCGTGGCCCTTGAACGACTCCCGCTTGTTCCACGCTCGCAGGAACGTTTCCTGCGTCATGTCCTGGGCGTCCTCGTAGTTCGCGAGCATCCGGTAGCAGTGCACCTGCAGTTCACGCCGGTGGCGCTCCGTGATGAGCGCGAACCGCGCCGTATCGCCTGAGCGGACCACCGCGATGAACGTGGCC
>JBIOVW010000793.1:0-2752 GCA_044867945.1 Nakamurella sp.
GCTGTACCCCAAGTGGGCGGTCGGGCCAAGCAGCCCGGCCACCGGTGTAGGGGCCGGGCGAACGTCGGTGCCCGCTGGGAGCTATCTGACCGCGGCCATCATCCGCGCCACGTCGCCCCGACTGAACCTGCCCAGGCCTCGGCCTTCCAGTACCGAACGCGGCCAGCAGGACGGTTGTAAGACGGAACATTCTGCATAAGTGAGCGGCGGTTGGCACACGGTTCCGCCCATGACCGAATCGGGCGGCACGGGAAATCGGATCGACGTTCGGCGCGGCCATGGGCCAACCAGTCTCGGGGCCCTAGGCCCTTGGCCTGGTCCCAGGCTGCAACGGTGGCGAGCACTTGTTCGTCGGTGTCGGCCAGGGCCCGGGCAAGTTCGCCGCCGTAGGCCTCGGTCAGTCGGCCCAGCCACGGGCGCGCCACGCGTCCATGGCGGCGTCGACGGCCTCGGGGGTGGGTTGGGGTCCCGGCCCGGCGAGTCCCCATTCTCTGGAAACCCACCCCTGACCTGCGGTTATGTCCGTCGGGCTGACAGGATTTGAACCTGCGACCCCTTGACCCCCAGTCAAGTGCGCTACCAAGCTGCGCCACAGCCCGCGTGCCCGCCGGAGCGAGCGGTGGAAACCATACCGCAGGCATTCGGCACCCTCCGCATCGGGACGGCGCCACGGATCACGGCGTACGCACGGCCGCACTGTCGGGGTCGATGCGCAGGCCGCGGGTGTCGACGGCGACGAACGCCGAGGCCGGGATCCTCTTCAGGTCCGCGATCATCCGGTCCGGCCAGTTGGCGTTGCGCTCGCCCTGGAAGTACCACGACGAGCCGTTGTCGGCGAGCACCAGGCCGTACGTCTTCATCGCGCGTACGACGACCCTGGCCCGCGGACCGAGGTGTGCCGCGGAGTACGACGCCTTGAGGCGGAACCGTGCTCCCATCGGCGGGTAGCGGGTGATGCTCCGGGTGCCGGCGTCGTGCCGGGCCGGCCAGGAGTGGGCGCGGGCCGTCTCGTCGACGGTGAACCGGATCGCGTGGTCGACGGTCCCGGCCTTCACCTCGTTCCAGCGCAGCAGGCCGGGCAGGATCGGCAGGCCGGCCGCGTCGGCGGAGGTCCAGCCGTCGGGGCGCAGGCGGTTGCTGCCGAGGGACCAGGTCGCGCCGGACCCGGCCCGCCAGCGGCCGTCGTTCACCCGGGTCAGCCAGGTCTCGTAGAGGCGGCAGCGCGACCTGTCCACGACCACGGCGTGCTTGTCGCCGGCGGAGTTCCGGCCGCCCTCGATGCGGGTGTCCGCACCGAACGGGTAGCGGACCCGGTCGCTCTCGCTCGCGTAGTCGAAGCGGACCGCCACCTTCGCGTGCGCTCCCCCGACCACCGTCACCGGGATGCCGTAGTCCGGCCCGGCGCCGTACAACGGGCCGAAGTCGGGGTGCAGCCGGCGCGAGGTGTCCATGTGCGCCAGCCAGGTCCGGCTGCGCGGGTGCACCGGCAGCCGGGACACGTCGGCGTGCCACCAGTTGTTCGCGGGGAACACCCGGCAGGTGGTGCCCGCGACCGGGCGGGCCGCCGTACGGGCTGCGGAAGCCGACGTGTCGGAGGTCCGGCCGGAGGAGGACCCGGCGATGCCGGCCAGGGTGGCGGCGAGCACGGAGACCAGCACGAGGCCGATCCGTCGACGGCCGGTCACCCGACGGCCGGTCACCCGACGGCGGAGCACCGCGTTACCGCTTCCGCTTCTCGCGCGGGCGCACCGAGATCTCGATCGGGGTGCCCACGAAGCCGAACTCCTCGCGCAGGCGACGCTCGATGTAGCGCTCGTAGCCCGCGTCCAGCTTGCCGCTGGTGAACAGGATGAACGTCGGCGGCGCGGTGCCGGCCTGGGTGCCGAAGAGGATCCGGGGCTGCTTGCCGCCGCGCACCGGGTGCGGGTGCTCGGCGACCAGGCGGCCGAGGAACGCGTTGAGCGTCCCGGTGGAGACCCGGGTCTCCCAGCCCTCGAGCGCCTTGTCGAGCGTCGGCACCAGCCGGTCGATGTGCCAGCCGGTGCGCGCGGTGACGTTGATCCGGGGCGCCCACTGGACCTGCACGAGCTCGCGCTCGATCTCGCGGTCGAGGTAGTAGCGGCGCTCCTCGTCCACGAGGTCCCACTTGTTGAACGCGATCACCAGCGCGCGTCCGCTCTCGCGGATGGTCTGGATGATGCGGAGGTCCTGCTCGGAGATCGAGTCTGAGCCGTCGATGACCAGCACCGCGACCTCGGCCCGCTCGATGGCGGTGGTGGTGCGCAGCGAGGCGTAGTACTCGTGGCCGGAGGCCTCCTTGACCCGCTTGCGGATGCCCGCGGTGTCGATGAAGCGCCACTGCCGGTCCCCCAGCGTGATCAGCTCGTCGACCGGGTCGACGGTGGTGCCGGCCGCGTTGTCGACGACGACGCGGTCCTCCTTGGCCAGCTTGTTCAGCAGCGAGGACTTGCCGACGTTCGGCTTGCCGACGATCGCGATCCGGCGCGGACCACCCAGCGGGGTGTCCTGCTCGGCCGGCGGCTCGGGCAGCGCGGCGAGGACCGCGTCGAGCAGGTCGCCGGAACCCCGGCCGTGCACCGCGGAGACCGGCCACGGCTCGCCGAGGCCGAGGTTCCAGAGCCCGTACGCCTCCGCTTCGGCGCGCTGGTCGTCGACCTTGTTCGCGGCCAGCACGACCGGCTTGCCGGCCTTGCGCAGGATCCGCACGACCGCCTCGTCGGCGTCGGTGATG
>JBIOVW010000794.1:0-5465 GCA_044867945.1 Nakamurella sp.
CCCATCAGCACGCTGAACACGAAGCTGAGCCCGGACGAGGCCCACGCGGAGGCGGGCGACCCTCCGCTGGTATTTGAGATGGTGAGCCCGATCGCCGAGGTGACCGCGATCAGCGCCGTCCACACGATGCCCTCGACCGTCCGCTCGACCAGGAACCACACCTGGACGTAGGCCAGGAACAGCACGAACAACGCACCTGGGGCGCTGGCCGCGACCACCCCGACCGTGACCAGCAGGATGATCAGGTACGCCGTCGACCGGCCCCGGCCGCCGACCGCAATCGCGCGGGCGCCGATCAATCCGTACCCCACGGCGAGACCGCCGAGCGCCGCCAGCGCCAGGATCTCGGAGCCGTCGACACCCTGGACCGCGATCAGCCCGCCCGCCAGCGCGATCGCCGCCAGGAAAACGGCGTGCAGTCCGGCCACGCTGACCCGCCAGCCACGGGCCGACATCGGCAGGTCCGTGGCGGGCAGGGCAGGATCGGGCAGCACCGCACGCACCGCCCGGCGGGCGGCGCTGGGCGGTGCTGCGTGGTCCGGAGTTGTCACGGCGGCTCGGCTCGGCTGGATGGGCGGGTCGATTATCAGGATGCCTTGCGCCACCTGAAGGTCTTGAGCGCGAGCACCGTGGCGCCCACGATCCAGGCGGTCAGCACGAGCGCGATCAGCCCGTGTTGCCAGCTCCCGGACACCTCCGCGGCGGCGGCGGAGTCCGGCAGGAACACCGATCGCATGCCCTGGGTCAGCCACTTGAGCGGAAACACCGCGGCCACCTTCTGCATCCATTCGGGCAGCTCCGAAAACACGAAGAACACACCGGAGACGAACTGCAGGACAACGGCGATCGCCGGGATGACGGTGCCCGCCGACTTGCCCGACCGGGGAAGTGAGGACACCCAGATGCCGGTCGCGGTGCCGGCGGTGGCGCCGAGCACGGTCACCCAGGCGAAGGTCAGCCAGCCGGAACCGGACGGCAGGGCGATCGAATACACGAGCCGGGCGACGGTGAGCAGCAGCGCGAGTTGGGCGATCGTGGTGACCAGCACGAGGCCGGCCTTGCCGAGGAAGTAGGCGACCGGCGGCATCGGCGTGGTGCGCAGCCGGGCCAGGTCGCCGGCGTCACGCTCGACTGCGATGCCGACGCCGACCGACTGGAAGCTGGTGAGCATGACGCCGGTGGCCGCGATCCCGGCCAGGAAGTACTGCGGGTACGTGACGCCGGGCGCTACTTCCTGACCGCCGAAGACCGACCCGAAGATCAGCATCATGGCGGTGGGATACAGGAAGCCGAATATCATCTCGTCGCGGCTGCGGAAGTAGAGGCGCAACTCGAGGACGGTGCGGGCCAGGGCGACTCCAGGCCAGGCCGGCGGCGCGGCGGTGCGAGCGGTCGGGGTGGCGGTACGGGTGATCATCGGTCGGCTCCTTCGGCCGCGGCGGTTTGGTCGATCAGCTGCAGGTACACGTCCTCGAGGGTGGGCCGGTACACCTGCAGCTCGTCCAGCTCGCAGTCGGGATGGCGGGCGAGCAGTTCGCGCAGCGCCGCGGTGGGGGTCGGCGTCACCATTTCGCGGGCCGAGCCGTCCTCGGTCCACCGCACCGTGGCGGTACCCCGCAGCCGCCCGCCGAGCTCGTCGGGCGGGGCGACCTCCCGGAGCACCCCACGGTCGATGACGCCGACCCGGTCGGCCAGGGTGGCCGCCTCGTCCAGGTAGTGGGTGGTCAGCACGATGGTGGTGCCGGCCCGCTTGAGCTCTTCGACCAGCTGCCAGAAGGTGCGGCGGGCGGCCGGGTCGAGCCCGGTGGTGGGCTCGTCCAGGAACAACAGGTCGGGTCGACCCTGGATGCCAAGGGCCACGTCCAGCCGGCGGCGCTGCCCTCCGGACAGCGCGTTGATCCGGGTGCCCGCCTTCTCCTGCAGCCCGACCGCGGCGATCAGTTCGGAGGTCGGCGCCGGGTCCCGGTGGTAGTGGGCGAACGCGTTCAGCACCTCCCGGACGGACAGGGCCAGACTGTCGCCGGTGGACTGGGCGACGACGCCGATCCGGGCTCGCCAGCGCCGGTCGGCCCGCGCCGGGTCGACGCCGAGCACAGCGACCTCGCCCGCGTCGCGGCGGCGGAAGCCTTCGAGTATCTCGATCGTCGTGGTCTTGCCGGCACCGTTGGGCCCGAGCAGGGCGAAGCATTCACCGGGCTCGATCCGCAGGTCGAGGCCGTCTACCACGGCCGTGCCGGAGTACCGCTTGATCAGCCCGCGGACCAGGATCGCCGGGCCCCGGGATTCCGGCGACCGGGTGTCCGCGCCGGAGGATTGGGCAATTGTCATGCCATTGAGCCTGCTCGTCCGGCGCGGCCGGCGGAACGACCGGAGGTCTGGTTCCTGCGTCCACCGAACGGTGGACGCTGACCTGCGGTAGTACCCGAACTGCCGGCCCGACCCGGCCGCGCATGCGCGGAACATCCGCAGGCGTCACACCGGCCGATGCTCCGCACCCCGAGGACGGCCGAGCAGACTGTCGTGCAGCAACCTTCGAACCGGCCGCGGGGAGGGAGTGGACATGGCGCACCCGGACCACTCGCCTTCTGCACCGCTGGTCTACGGGTCCGCCCGAGGAATGTGGGTGCTGACCGCGACCGTGCTCGGCAGCGGGCTCGCCCAGCTGGACGGGACGGTCGTCAACGTGGCGCTGCCTCGGATCGGTGAGGACCTCGGCGGCGGTCTGACTGCGCTGCAGTGGACGCTGAACTCCTACACCCTCACCCTGTCCGGGCTGCTGCTGCTGGGCGGTTCGCTGGGCGACCGGATGGGTCGGCGGCGGATCTTCGTCGTCGGCGTCCTCTGGTTCACGCTTGCGTCCGCGGGCTGCGCGTTTGCCCCGACCACGGGCGTGTTGATCGCGATGCGGGCCCTGCAGGGCGCCGGCGCGGCGCTGCTGACCCCGGGGTCGCTGGCCATCCTGCAGGCGTCGTTTCGTCGGGAGGACCGGTCCACCGCGGTCGGCGCCTGGTCCGGGCTGGGCGGGGTGGCCACCGCCATCGGCCCGATCGTCGGTGGCCTGCTGGTCGGCGTCGTCCCCTGGGGTTGGCGGCTGGTGTTCCTGATCAACCTGCCGGTCGCGGTGGCCGTCGTCGTGCTGTCCCGGCGCTACATCCCCGAATCGCGGGACGAACAGGCGACAGGGCGGCTGGATGTGCCCGGCGCGGTCCTGGCGTCGGTCGGGCTCGGCGGCCTTGTCTACGGGCTCACCGAGGGACCGGCCACCGGCTGGACGCCGGTCGTCATCGCGATCACCGGGGTCGGGGCGGCGTTGTTGATCGCGTTCGTGCTGGTGGAGCAGCACACGGCGGAACCCCTGCTGCCGCTGGCTCTCTTCACGGACCGGCAGTTCACCGCGGCCAACCTGGTCACCTTCGCGGTGTACGCGGCCCTGTCGGGTGCGCTGTTCCTGCTGCCGGTGCAACTGCAGCTGGTCGGCGGATTCAGCCCGGTCGCGGCCGGCGCGGCCACTCTGCCGATCACCGTCGTGATGCTGCTCTTGTCCGCCCGAGTGGGCCGGCTGTCGGCCCGGACCGGGCCCCGCATCCCGATGACCGTCGGCCCGCTCCTGGCCGGCGCGGCCATGCTCTGGCTGTCCTTCGCTGACGCCGGCGCCCCTTACCTGGGCGCGGTCGTCGCACCGATGCTGCTGTTCGGGCTCGGTCTGTCGTTCACCGTCGCGCCCTTGACCTCGACCGTGCTGGCCGCCGCGCCGGATCACCAGGCGGGGGTCGCGTCTGCAGTCAACAACGACGTCGCCCGGGTCGCCGGGTTGATGGCCGTCGCCGTGCTGCCGGCGTTGGCCGGGCTGAGTCCCGCGGCCTACGCAGACCCAACGCTCATGTCCGGTGGGTTCCACCGGGCGGTGCTCATCGCCGGGGCCGTGTGCGCGGCCGGCGGGGTGCTCGCGTTCGCCACGATCCGCAACCCCACGGGCGCGGCCGAAGCACCGCTCGAGCAGGGGGACCCGGCGCTGGATTGCGCCGCCTGCCCGGTGCTGGCACCGCACATCAAGCCGCGTTGAGCAGCGGGGCGCCACCCGAACGGCGTATTACTCAGGTCATACCAGGTGCTCGCGTGTCTGACCCACGGCAGAGCTGGGAGATACCCGTCCAGGCGGACGCATCCCAGGGACCGACGCAGGAAGACTTTTCTCGTTGGCGAACGGACGGTGCGTCGCTCTGTCCGACGGGTTCGTTCGCCATTTCGGCAGTCGCGGGCGAGGGGTGCGCGACTGGCGGTGCACGATGCCCTGACGAGAGGGCAGGTGGTGGCGCGGCGGGGGGGCCGGCCCTCGGTCGGTCCGCGACGGCTCGGGCGGAGAATGGGTGACCGCGCGCGCCCAACCGGGGGCGGCGGAACGCACTGACCCGGCCGTTCGCCGATGCTGCCGGCTGCCGGGCGAGCACGGTCACCGCTGTTCAGGCCGCACCGCCCGACTGGTGCACTATCGTCTGGTGGCTGTGCTGACGGGACCGGTGGACGGATGATCCGGGCCATCGTGGTCGATGACGAGCCCATCGTCCGATCGGGCATCGCGCTGCTGCTCTCCGGCGAACGGGACATCGAGGTGATCGCCGACGTCGACGGCGATCCCGGCGTGGTCGACCTGGTCCGGCGGCGCCGGCCGGACGTGGTGATCGCAGACGTCCGCATGCCGGGGATGGACGGGGTCGAGCTGACCCGGCGGATCGTCAACGACCCGCACCGCTCCGGGACGGCGCCCAGAGTGCTCGTGCTCACCACGTTCCATGTTGACGAGGCCGTCTACGCCGCGCTGCGGGCCGGCGCTACCGGGTTCGTGCTCAAGGATGCCGCGCCGACCGAGCTGGTCGCCGCGGTCCGCGCGGTCGCCACGGGTGAGGCCTGGCTCGACCCGGCCGTCGCCCGGCAACTGATCGACGAGTTCGCCGCGCACCCGCCATCGGAGTTGCCCGGGCCGGCGGAACTCCGGGTGCTGACCAGGCGCGAGAAGGAGGTGCTGGTGCTGATCGCCCACGGCTTCTCCAACACCGAGATCTCGGACTACCTGGTGGTCGGCGAGGGCACCACGAAGACCCACGTCGGGCGGATCTTCGCCAAGCTGGGGCTGCGGGACCGGGCCCAGGCGGTGGCGGTGGCCTACAAGTCCGGGCTGTTGCGGCCGGACGACCCGATCCCCGCGCGGCGCAGCTGACATTCTCGGCCCACGGCACATGAGCCGATCGAACCGCCGGTTTCCGCCCTTTGACGGCGCCCTGGAGAGCCGAAAGTGGCAGGTCGATTCCCGTTCGTCCACTGACCGAGCCGCGCGCGAGCCGAGCGACGCCTAGTACTACAGGGCTAGATCGCGTGGACTTGGTTCGTTTCCCCAGGTCACCGGGTACAGACCTGCGCGTGGCTGTATGAGGTCCCGGGATCGGTCCACTCGTCGGTCGGACCGGTCC
>JBIOVW010000795.1:0-5384 GCA_044867945.1 Nakamurella sp.
GGAGTGGTGGGAAACCATCTCGTCGAAGGTGCGGCGGGTGTCGAGCATCATCGCCCACAGCTGCCCGTCCGGATTCGTCAGCGGCACGTCCACCCGGCGAGGCTCGTTGTCCAGCTCCCGCAACCCAAGCGATTGGGCCAGCCTCTTGGCCGGGTCGATGGTGAGCACTGCGACGTTGCGGCCGGCGTCCGCGGCCCACACCGCCATGGCCGCTGCGGTGGTCGTCTTTCCGACGCCGCCGGACCCGCAGGTGACCACGATCGCCGTCCGCGGGTCGGCCAGCACCGGGCCCAGGTCCAGGGTCGGGTGGAACGTCGCAGCGGCGCGGTCCGGCATCAGGTCACTCCCTGCTCGGCCAACCGGTCCGCGAGTTCGTAGACCCCGCCGAGGTCGCCGCCCTCCACCAGCCGTGGCAGCTCCAGCATCGGCAGACCGGCCGCTGCCAGTTCCTCGCGGCACAGCTGCTCGTCCAGGACCCGGATCGCATGCTCGGCGGCCTGCTCGGTCAGCCCGGCGAGCAGCTCCGGGGTCGGCGTGATGCCCGCGGCGAGCAGGCCGTCGGCCAGTTCGTCGCCGTCCAGTGATCGCTGCGCGGCGGCCTCGAGGACATCCTGGGGCAGCTGGGGCTTGGTGGCGGCGTTGACGATGATCGCACCGACCGGGAGGTGCTTCGCCCGGAGCTGATCGATCGCCTCCAGGGTCTCCGTGACGGGCATGTCCTCGAGCAGGGTGACCAGGTGCACGACCGTGTCCGCCGAGTGCAGCAAACGGACGACGCCCTCGGCCTGGCTGTGGATCGGGCCGCGTTTGGCCAGCCCGGACATCGCCTCGGTGACCCCCAGGAACGTCACGACCCGCCCGGTGGGCGGGGCGTCGAGCACGACCTCGTCGTAGACGGGCCGGTTGTCCGACCCGGTGCGGGTCACCGTCTCCTTCACCTTGCCGGTGAGCAGCACGTCTCGCAGGCCCGGCGCGAGGGTGGTGGCGAACTCGACCGCCCCCATCCTCTTCAGGCTGCGGCCGGCGAACCCCAGGTTGTAGAACATCTCGAAGTACTCCAACAGGGCGGCCTCGACGTCGATGGCCAGCGCCCGGACCTCACCGCCGCCGGTGGCGATGGCCACCTTCTTCTCCTGGTAGGGCAGCGGAGGGACGTCGAACAGCCGGGCGATGCCCTGCCGTTCCTCGACCTCGATCAGCAGCACCCGTCGGCCGTTGCTGGCCAGGGCAAGGGCCAGTGCGGCGGCCACGGTGGTCTTGCCGGTGCCGCCCTTGCCCGTGATGACGTGCAGTCGGGCGCGCCGAAGGGCGCTGGACCAGGGGTCGTGCTCGGCGACCGGGTCGGCGAGCACTTCCGTCATGCCCGCCCCCGGAAGGCGATCGGCACGGGTGCGCCCCGCTCGAGAGTGCGTCCGACGGTGCAGTAGCGATGAACGGCCCTGGTGACCACGGTCCGCAGCTGCTCCTGGGCCTGCGGCGCCAGGCCGGACAGGTCGAGGGTCAGCGTCGAGGTCAGCTCGGTGAACCGGCGGCCGGTGGCGTCGTGCTCGCCGGTGACGGCGATCCGGATGTCAGCGCCCTCGCCCAGCCGCCTGGTGAGGACGTGCTCGGCGGACAGTCCCGCGCAGCCGGCCAGCGCGATCCGCAGCAGTTCGGTGGGGGAGTGGCACCCCTCCACGCCCGTCATGCCGATCGGGATCGAGGGCCCGCGGCCGTTGTGTCCGATGTAGTGCTGCGGCCCGGCCCGGTCCACCCACACCCGGCTGTCGTCGCTTGTCGCGGCGGGACGGGCCACCGGGGGCGCGGGGTCGCGTGGATCGGCCATCCCCCGATCCTGCCAGGACCGGTCGGCACCGGTCTCGGCGCCCGCTGGGCGGAACGCCCCGGGTTCAGCCGGAAATGAGCCGCGCCGCGAGGTCCCGTTCGTTCGGCTCGAGCGAGCCGGGACCGCTGGACAGCACGTTCCACGCCACCCCGGCGTCGTCCGGTCCTGGAAGGTGCCCGTGCGCCAGCGCGTCGTCGATTCGCCGTCGCACCTCACGTTCGCGCTCGGGCTCGGTCGCAAATACCGTCCTGACCTGCAGGGCATCGCCGGAGCGTTGGGCGGCCGTGTGGTGCGGGGCGATGGGGCATGGCGGCGGATGCTCCCAGCACCCGCACAGCGCGAGGGTGATCGCGCCGCCCGGCCCGCGGAGGTCGACACCGTCGGGCAGGGTCAGCAGGGCCACGTGCACGAACGCCGAACGCTCCACATGGTCGAGTATGGCCAGACTGGGGCATGCGTCTCACCGCCCACCTCGGGCTTGCCGTCGGCGCCCTGGCCGCCGCCAACGTGCTGGCTCATCGGACTGCGCCGCGGGCCGCGCCGGCGATCGCCGCCGGCCAGGTCGCCGCCCTGGCCGTGATCGCCAGATCGGCCCGCCTCACCCCGGCGGACCTCGGGCTGGCCGGCTGGCGGTCGGGGTGCCGCTGGGGTCTGGGCTCGGCCATGGCGGTCGCCGCCGGATACGGCGCGGTATGGGCGATCCCGGCCGTCCGCCGCGCCGTCGCCGGCTCCGGGGCCCGACCGGCGCGGGCGCTGCGCCGGGCACTGGTGGACATCCCGGTGAGCACGGTAATTCCGGAGGAGTTCGCGTTCCGCGGGGTGTTGATGGGTCTGCTCGGTGGCGGTCGGCGCGCGGCGGTCGAGTCCTCGGCCGTCTTCGGGCTGTGGCACCTGCTGCCCGCGTTCGGTGCCGGGCCGGCGAATGCGACCGTGGATCGCCTGGTCGGTGACGACCCGCGCGGAGTCGCGATCAGGGCGGCCGGGACCGTGCTGGTCACCGCCGTGGGCGGGCTGCTGATGGCCGAGGTCCGGCTGCGCAGCGGCAGCCTGCTCGCGCCGGTGCTGCTGCACTGGGCCGTCAACGGGCTCGGCGAGCTCGTCGCCGCCGCGGCCTGACCCTCAGTCGGCCATGGCCATCACCCCGATGGCGACCAGCGGCACCACGACCAGGATCCCGCCCACCCACAGCGGCAGCAGCAGCGCGGCGACGAAACCCAACGGAATGACCAATGCGGCCGCGAGAGCGCGTCTGGTCGCCATGGCCAGTGACCAGCCGGGGCGCTCGCGCAGCGAGTCGTACCAGAGCAGCACGAGCACGGCCAGCAGCAGCGCCGACAGCGCCGCCGCCGCCCAGTGCCACCCGTCGACGACCACGGCGACAGGATAGGCCGCGCGTCCTACCCGGACGTCCGGATCGGTCCGTCGCTGGTCGGCCGAACCTGCGAGGCCGCCGTCGCTAGAGTCAGGCCATGTCAAATCCCGCGACCCCGCGCCGCACCTTCGAGTACGCCACCGTCCCGCTGATCACCCACGCCACGAAGGCGATCCTGGACACGTGGGGTGAGGACGGCTGGGAGCTGGTCCAGGTGGTACCCGGCCCCAACCCCGAGCAGCTGGTGGCCTATCTGAAGCGAGAGAAAGCGTGAGTGCCAGCGAGCGGCTGGCCGAGATGGGCATCACGCTGCCGGAGCTGGCGACGCCGGCCGGGTCGTACCTGCCCACCGCACGGACCGGGAATCTGTTGTTCACCGCCGGTCAGCTCCCGTTCGTGGACGGCCGGCTGCCGGCCACGGGCAAGGTGGGCGCCGAGGTGACACCGGAGGACGCCAAGGAATACGCCAGGCTGGCCGGGCTGAACCTGCTCGCCTCGATCGACGCCGCGGTCGGTCTCGACGCGGTGCGACGGGTGGTCAAGATCGTCGGGTTCGTCGCCTCGGCGGAGGGCTTCACCGGCCAGCCGGGGGTGATCAACGGGGTGTCGGATCTGATGGCCGAGGTCTTCGGCGAGGCCGGTCGGCATGCGCGTGCGGCGGTCGGGGTGGCCGAGCTTCCCCTTGGCTCGCCGGTCGAGGTGGAGGCGATCGTCGAGGTGCGGTGACCTTCCCGCCGGTTGCATCCGATCATTCGGCCGCCCGCGTCTATCCGGACGACGTGCCGCGAGCCGCGGCGGCGAGATTCTCCGCATGTGCGGTGCCCATCCCGGGGTCGGCCCGGCGCCGGTCCACCGGGTCGGCGCCCGCCAGCAGGCAATCGAGGTAGGCGCGGTCGGCCAGCCACCGCCGCCGCGCGGCGGTGGCGCCCAGCGCGGGCCGGCCGTGCCCCGGGATCAGCACCGACGCCCGGGCGGCATAGGGCCGCAGCAACTCCAGCCCGGCGGCGTACTCGGCCGCGGTCGACGATTCCAGCAGCGGCAGTTCCACGTCGCTGAGCATGTCGCCGGCGATCAGCACCCCGGCGGCCGGCAGCCACAGCGCGGTGTGGCCGGGCGAGTGGGCGTCGTGCGTGAGCAGCCGGACGGTCGGCCCCGACCACTCGAGGGACCGACCGGGGTGGGCGGTGACCCGACCGACCAGATCGGCCAGCTCCGCGGGCCAGCCCGGGCCGAGGCGCTCCACCAGCCGCTCTCGGGTACCGGCCCCGATGTCCGCAACCGTCGGCGACGCGAACCGGGGCGCCGACCCCAGGCCCGGATGCCACAGCAGGTGATCGTGATGGGCGTGAGTGGCGAAGCCGGCCTCCACCTCGATGTCCGCCTCGGCCAGCTCGGCGGCCAGACCGGCCAGCTCGTCGGGCTCCCAGGACGGGTCCACCAGCAGCGCCCGATCACCCGCGACGACGACCGTGCTGGTGGTCAGGTCACGGCGGCTGGTCGCCACCCCGACCCGAAGGCGGTCGGCGGAGACCACCCAACGAAACGATCGGCGCACGTCGTTCCCGCTTCCCGCCAGATTTGCCCGGATAGACCCTATATTGGGCGTCGTGTCGAACAAGGACGATCTGTGCACCTGCGGCCACCCCCGTGCGGCACACGAGCACTACCGTCGCGGGAGCGACTGCGCGCTGTGCCCGGCGGGCAAGTGTGACCGGTTCACCAAGTCCCCGAGCGGGGGCACCGCCACCCCCGGTGCAGCCTGAACCCTCCTGACCCGCGCCCCCCTACGGCCGACCCAGACTCCGGTAGAGCCAGCCGGCCGCCCGCCAGGTGGCCGGATCCAGCGCGTTGCGGCCGTCGACGATTCGACGGTGCGCGACGACGGCGGCGAACTTGTCCGGGTCCAACGTCCGGTACTCCTCCCACTCGGTGAGCAGCAGCACCACGTCCGCGCCGTCGGCAGCCAGTTCGGCCGTTTCCGCGAACACCAGATCGGGCCACGCCCGTTGCGCATTGTCCAGCGCCTGCGGATCGGTGACCACCACCGTCGCGCCCTGCAGTCGTAGCTGGGCGGCCACATTCAGGGCCGGTGAGTCCCGGATGTCGTCGCTGTTCGGCTTGAACGCCAGACCCAGCACCGCGACCCTGCGCCCGACGACAGAGCCGCCGCACACCTCGCGGGCCAGG
>JBIOVW010000796.1:0-3776 GCA_044867945.1 Nakamurella sp.
GGGCGGGGGGCCGGGCCCGCGGGTCGGTGGCCGCCTCCGACGCGTTCTTCCCGTTCGCCGACGGCCCGGAGATCCTGATCGCCGCCGGGGTGCGGGCCATCGTCCAACCCGGCGGATCGGTCCGGGACCCGGACGTGATCGCCGCCGCCGAGGCAGGCGGGGTCAGCATGTACTTCACCGGCACCCGGCACTTCTTCCACTGATGGCGCTGCGGCTGACCGAGAACGCGTACCTCGATGAGGATTTCACCGAGGTTGATCTGACCGGGCAGGAGCTGGAGGACATTTCGTTCACCGGCTGCGACTTCGCCGAGGCCGCGCTGGTGGGCGTGCGGACCCGGCGGGTGACGTTCACCGAGTGCCGGTTCCGCGGTACCGAGCTCTACGACAGCACCCACCGGTCGAGCTCCTTCGTCTCCTGCACGTTCGAACGGGCTGCATTGCACGGGGTGTCGCTGGAGGGCTGCCGCCTAACCGGGTCCACGTTCACCGACTGCCGGACCCGGCCGATGACCGTTCGGGACTGCGACCTGACCCTGGTGTCGCTGGCCGGGGCCAACCTGACCGGCGTCGACCTGTCCGGGGTGCGGCTGCGGGAGGCGAACCTGGTGCGGGCCAACCTGTCCGGCTGCGACCTGCGCGGTGCCGACCTGACCGGGGCCCGCTGCGAACGGCTCGACCTGACCGGCGCCGACCTGCGGGGTGCCCGGGCCGACGCCGCGCTGTGGGTGGGGGCGATCCTCGCCGGCGCCCGGGTCGACGTCGACCAGGCCGTGCTGTTCGCAGCGGCCCACGGCCTGTCGTTCGGCTCGGGCGAGGGCTGACCGGTTCAGCGAGTGGGTGGCTCCGGCTCGTCCGCGGCCTGTTCCTTCAGCGAGTCCACCCGCTCGTGCAGTCGTGCCCGGATGTCCTCGGGCGTGTAGGAGCGTCGTTGCCGTTCCGCGCGGGCGACCAGCGCTCCGGTCGCCGCCACGCCGGCGATCCCGGCGATGCCCAGCCACTTCCAGACCTGTGCCCGCACGGCCGTCACCGTAGCGAATGCCGGGTCAGCTGCCGGAGGGGGTCGGCCGGGTGGAGGTGTACACAAAGGCAGGCGGGAAGTTGCGCCAGATGGTCCTGGACACCTGGACATCGTCGAACGAGTCGCGCAGCGCCCGGTGCTGCTTCTTGGCCGGCGGCGCCCATCTGGTCCAGGAGTAGGTGAACTGGTTGTACGTCCCGCCGGGGGCCAGGCAGCCCGCGATGGTGTCGATCAGCCTGGGGCCGGCGGGACCGGCGAAGCTCTGCCACGGCAACCCGCTGATGATCAGGTCGACGCCGTCCACGTCGCACCGGTCAAGGATCTGCGGGAGGTCGGCGGCCGCCCCGATCACCACCTCGACCTGGGGAAAGCTCGACGACAGATGCCGCGCCATCACCGGGCTCAGCTCGATGCCCAAATGTCGCGTTCCCTTCGGGGCGGTCTCCTGGATGACCCGGGTGAACGCCCCGGTGCCCGGCCCGAGTTCGAGCACCACCGGTGACCGGTGTGACCAGTCGCGGTCGAGCAACGGGCGCACCATCTGCTCGGCCAGCGACCGGGAACTGGGCACCACCGACGCCGTGCGCAGGGGCGCCCGGACGAACTCGCGGAGGAACAGCAGGTGACCGCTGCGAGCCGGCTGTTCCTGCCGCACGGCGGCCCGTCGGCGCCGCGGTTCCGGCGCCCCGACCAAGAACGTGCCCGACACCGCGGCTCCTCCCGTTGGGGGCAGGCACCGGTGTGCCGACCTACCCGGACAACCGTTCCTGCCGGTTCATGGTTCCCGGCCGTCTTGGCTATGGTCTGTCATCATGTCGGATCGGCCCTCGGATATCTCCATCTCGCACGCCGAGGCCGTCGAGTTGACCAGGACGGGTGACGTCTGGTTGTTCCGCGGGCGAACCTTCGCCGACCGGACGATCCGCACGCTCACCAACGCACCGGTCAACCATGTCGGCATGGCGGTGGTGATCGAGGACCTGCCGCCGCTGATGTGGCACGCCGAGCTGGGTCGTTCGCTGCCGGACATGTGGACGGGCAAGCGGCAGCGGGGAGTGCAGTTGCACGACCTGCGGGATGCCGTCACCACCTGGAACACCAGGTACGGCGCGCGGGCCTGGTTCCGGCAGCTCACCCCGGAGGCCACTTCGGCGATGGAGGACGCGGTCCTGCAGACCATCGCCAGGCTGGACGGCGCGCCGTTTCCCAGCACCTGGCGACTGGCCAAGAGCTGGGTGACCGGGCGACTTCGGTACCACCGGGCCACCGAGACCGTGTACTGCGCCGAGGTGGTCGCGGTCACATACCAGGCGATGGGTCTGCTGCCCGAGCACCGCCCGCAGAACTGGTACGACCCGGGCAAATTCTGGAGCGGCGATCGGCTCGAGCTGCAACGAGGAGCGACGCTCGGTCGGGAGATCGCGATCAGCTAGACCCTGGGATGGCATCATGCCGTTCGTGATCGATCGATGACCGCAGTGATCCTGGACGGCCGGGCCACCCTCGCCGCGATCAAGCTCGAGTTGCGGGTACGGGTGCGGGAGCTGGCCGAACGGGGCGTCATCCCCGGCCTGGGCACCGTGCTCGTCGGCGACGACCCGGCCAGCCGCTGGTATGTCGCGGCCAAGCATCGGGACTGCGCGGAGATCGGCGTCGCCAGCATCGGCCGTGAGCTGCCCGCCGGCAGCACCCAGGCGCAGGTGGAGGCGGTCGTCGACGAGCTCAACGCGGACCCGGCCTGCACCGCCTTCCTGGTCCAGCAGCCGACCGGCCTTG
Source organism: Nakamurella sp. (assembly GCA_044867945.1). Lineage (GTDB taxonomy): Bacteria > Actinomycetota > Actinomycetes > Mycobacteriales > Nakamurellaceae > Nakamurella. The sequence goes on from JBIOVW010000796.1 coordinate 2,797, forward strand.
ACGAGTTCGCCATCCTGTCCCGGGTCGATCCGGCCAAGGACGTGGACGGGCTGCACCCCTACAACCTCGGTTCGCTGGTGCTCGGGCACGCCGCTCCGCTGCCGTGCACGCCGCTCGGCATCGTCGAACTGCTGCGCCGTTACGGGGTCGAGCTGAACGGCGCCCGGGTGGTGGTCATCGGGCGGGGTATCACCGTGGGCCGCCCGCTGGGTCTGCTGCTCACCCGCCGCAGCGAGAACGCCACCGTGACGTTGTGCCACACCGGGACCCGCGACCTGGCGGGGCTCGTCCGGGAGGCGGATGTCGTGGTGGCCGCGGCCGGCGCTCCGGCCCTGGTCACCGCCGACATGGTCAGGTCGGGCGCCGCCGTGCTGGACGTCGGGGTCAGCCGGGTCGCCGGGAAGATCGTCGGTGACGTCGCCGCTGATGTCGCCGCCGTCGCCGGCTTTTTCGCACCCAACCCGGGCGGGGTGGGACCGATGACACGGGCGATGCTGCTGACCAACCTGGTGGCGGCCGCCGGTGCGGGTGAGCGGGCCCAGTGAACGAGCGCGCACCGTGACCTCGAGCCGGGCGCTGGTCCGGGCGATTCCGATCACCATCGTGCTGGCCATCGTGGCGTTCGGGTTGCTGCTGATCGCCTTCGCCTACTGGCGGCGCGGCACCACCGCCCTTGCCTTCGCCATGCTGCTCGCCGGGATGCTCCGGGTGCTGCTGTCCGAACGGGTCATCGGCGTGCTGGCAGTTCGGGGCAAGCGGTTCGACGTGACGTTCTACTTCATCGTCGGGGCGATGATGGCCGCCCTGGCCATCGGTCTGCCCTGACCCTCACCCCGACTCCGTCGGCGGAGCGAGAACGCGACGGAAGACCCGGGCGAGCACCGTCGCCTCCTCCTCGGAGATGCGGTCGGTGAAGACGCGTTCCACCCCGGCGATGTGCACGACCGCCGCGCTGCGCAGCGCGGCCCGGCCGCCACGGG